>NZ_JBOZGJ010000003.1:0-225021 GCF_050846835.1 Exiguobacterium sp. TDN 0502
AGCAGGAAAACTGGCTTGTGTCTCGCCTGAGGAAAGGGCGTGAAAAGACGCGTCATTCTTTTTTGAGTCAACCCCGTCCATTTTGTGTATAGCGTTTCATTTCACGGTTTTTTCGTCAGTTCTAGTGCCGCAAGAAGCAACAACGTAGCTTGAACCCGTGTCACTCCTGATTTAGCTAAAAGTAAATGAAAGGCAATCAACCAGTTGACCTCGTCTGAAAATCGATTTCGTGCCCGCTCCCGGTCAACGATGCGTGTCACATAAATCCAGTCCACACGTTCCATCGATGGCAGTAACGCAAGAATCGGCATTAATCGATCCCAAATCATGATCTCTCGCCGTTCTAGTAGCTCCCGCCACGCAGTGATTCGTTTCTGTTGCGCCGCCGGATCTGGATGCGCTGCTAGGATTTGGGCTGTGATGACACGTTCACTCGTCCGTCCCATATATGGTTCGAGCCACGCCTCAGAAACATCAACACGTGCCAAAAAATCTTCAGGGAGTACGTGTTGTTCCAGTAACGTGGATGTCACGACGTATTGCTTCGCAGCATTCAAATGCGGGCGTGTCGCATGCAAACGTTCCATGTAAGGGAACGCATCGATGCCCTGACGACGGTTTAATACTTCGTTGAGTGCAAAAAAAGGACGGACGCCTTTATCCCGAATCAATCGATGTTTGATTCTTTTTTCAGCGACGATGATTTCCTCGATCAGAATATCGGGATCCTTACTATTCAGTTGCACATGGGCAACGAGTAAAGGCGTATAACGACTCCGGAGCGCTGAAAACCGAGATGTCTTTTGTTTAATCGTCCGCATCAGCCGCTCGTACACAGTCTGATCAAAGACCGTATCGTGAATCGTATAGGACAGCGCAAAAAAACGATGGAAATCATGTGACGATTCATCCCGCAAGACGGGATAACTTTCATCATAATTCTCACAGAACTGACCGTACATCCTTCCACCTCCTGTTCTCTATGGAACATTTCCCCAAAACGACTTCAGGCAATCTTCTTTTGACAACGGACACGAAAAAAGCAGTGGACGGCGTCCACTGCCCGTTGCTATCGAGTTCAATCAAACTCGTTGTCTTTCAAGTAAACGAGAAAAATAGCCGCCTTGCCCCATCAGTTCATCATGTGATCCTTCTTCGACGATTCCCGCTTTCGTGACGACGAAAATCTTATCTGCATTTCGGATTGTTGCCAAACGGTGCGCAATGACGAGCGTCGTCCGATTTTCGGACAATTCGGCAAGTGATTCTTGAATCAATGCTTCTGTCTCTGTATCAAGTGCTGACGTTGCTTCATCAAGGATCAGAATCGGTGGATTCTTCAGGAACATCCGCGCAATCGCGAGTCGTTGCTTTTGTCCACCTGACAGTTTGAGTCCGCGTTCGCCGATTTGTGTGGCGTATCCATCCGGCAGATCCGCAATCATCGATCCGAGATGCGCCCGTTCCGCTGCTTGCACGATTTGATCATGCGTCGCATTCAGGTCTCCGTAAGCGATGTTCTCAGCAATCGTTCCCGAAAACAAAAAGACATCCTGCTGGACGATCCCGATTTGTTGTCGCAGAGACTCCTTCGTCATCTGTCGGATGTCGATTCCATCAATCGTGATTGCCCCGTCAAGGACATCATAAAATCGTGGAATTAAGGAACAAATCGTCGTTTTTCCGGCACCTGACGTTCCGACGAACGCGACCGTCTGCCCCGGTTCGACCGTCAGATTGATGTTTTCCAAAATTAGACGTTCCGCTTCATAGCCGAACGCGACATCCTTGAACGTGATGCCACCGTTCAAACGATCCACGACGAGTGCGTTTGGGGCATCGGGAATCGATGCATCCTCATCAATCATCGAGAGGAATCGCTTAAATCCGGCCATTCCTTTCGGATACATCTCAAGCAATGCCGTGATCTTATCAATCGGCTTTAGCAGGATGTTCATATAGAGAATGAATCCGACGAGTTCCCCTGCCGTTAAAGCTTCTCGGTACGTCAAGTAGGCACCGACGACTAAGACGGCAAGTGTCATCAAACGGGTCGTCAAGTAGATGCCGGACAGACTCTTACTCATGACCTTGTAGGCATTGATTTTCGACTGCCGGAACGTCGCGTTGTCCTTTTCGAAGCGTTCGATTTCATAGGCTTCGTTCGTAAATGACTGGACGACACGGACACCGGAAACACTATCCTCGACGCGCGAGTTGACTTCCGCGATGTTCCCATACATCCGGTCCCACGAGCGGTTCATCCGGACGTTCGCATAACTGATCAGCCAGATCAAAAATGGTACGGCGATGATCGTCACGAGGGCAAGCGGTACATTAATCGTCAGCATGATCGAGAACGCTCCGAGCAACGTCATGACGGCGATGAACGCATCCTCCGGACCATGGTGGGCGAGTTCCCCGATATCAAACAAATCATTCGTGATCCGGCTCATGATATGACCGGTCTTCGTATTATCGAAGAAACGGAACGACTGTTTCTGGACATGACTGAACAACTGACGACGCATGTCCGTCTCGATATTGATCCCGAGCTTATGTCCGAAGTAGTTGACGACGAACTGCATCAACGTACTGATGACATAGAGCGCTAATAGCCCGATGCTGACAAGGATGATCCAGTTCATTTCTCCGTTCGGTAACAAGGAATCGATGAACCATTGCACTGCAAGTGGAAATGCTAACTCAAGAATCCCGACGAATAAGGCCGACGTAAAATCCAGCCAAAACAGACGCTTGTGCGGAATATAATAGTGATAAAAACGACGTAACATAGATTGCCTCCTCTCCCTGTTTCTAGTGTACGTGAAATTTTTTGAGAATACTGCTTTTAACCCCTTAATTTCTTCAGACGCGAAAAACAATTTTTTGTGTCATTTTTATATTTTTAAATCAGGGAAATCAGCGCTTTTTATGACAAAATGGTAACAACGAATTTTACCCACCACTTGGAAGGAGCTATGTCACGTGAAAAAGACTTTTCTCGCCCTTACGACAGTAGCCCTGATCAGTTCAACCGGACCGGTCTCTGCTGCGTCAACGACTTTGACATTGACGGATAACGTCAACATTCGCACGGCTGCCTCGACTTCCGCGAAAGTCATCACGACCCTGAAAAAAGGAACGAAGGTGACCGCAGTCAAAAAAGTAAATAGCTGGTATGAAATCCGCTATCAATCGAAACCGGCATTCATCACTTCATCCTATGTCAAAGCGACGACGGAAAAGGCCCCGACAACTACGACCTACATAACGAACACCGATGCCGTTAACGTCCGGCAAAAAGCGACGACCCGCTCGAAGTCTCTCGGAAAACTAGCCAAAAACAGCGTACTGACCGTCAAGAAAAAATCCGGTGACTGGTATCAGATCACATACAAAAAGAAGACGGCTTATGTCCATGCGACATTAGTCAGTAAAAAGACCGCGACCGTCTCGTCTAGTTCAAAACCGCCTACGACGACACCTGTCAAAACGGCCGTCAAAGCAGTCGATCGTTCAAAGGTCTACACGGTCAATGCAAAAGAAGGATTAAATGCACGTGCCGCTGCGACGACAAAAGCCCAGATCTATAAAAAACTGCCTCACCAGACAGTTCTCGACGTAACGGGTGCCGTCGATTCCTGGTACCAAGTCAAGCTCGATGGTAAACAAGCATACGTGTCTTCTTCTTACGTCAAGACCTCGGCGAAGCCATCCACACCGCCTGCTCCGTCGACACCTGGAATCGTATTGAAACCAGTCGATGCCGCGAAAACATACCGCGTCAATGCACCAACTGGATTGAACGTCCGTTCGTTACCTTCGACGTCCTCTAAAATCTTCACTCAACTTACACACGCTTCGACGGTCAACGTTATGGGGGAAACGACAGGAAAAGAGAGCGGCTGGTACCAGATCAAAATCGGTACAGGTCTTTATTACGTCGCAAAAAGTTATATCACGACGGGGTCTGTCACGACGACACCGCCTGTCACACCGACGACACCACCTGTGACATCCGTTCCCGGTTCGACATTGATGGAACGTGCGATTTCAATTGGTCAACAATACCTCGGAACACCTTATGTCTGGGGCTCAAGCAATCCGGTCAATGGTGGATTCGACTGCTCAGGTTTCATCAACTATACGTTGAACGCTGCCGGTTATTCAGTCGGTCGTACGAACGTCAACGGTTACTGGAACGATGATCGTTATCTCGGTACGAAGTTATCTAAACTGCGTCAGCCGTCACGTGGAGATATCATTTTCTTCGAAGATACGTATGCTCCCGGTCCGACACACATCGGCATCATGCTGAACAACGATCAGTTCATCCATGCGAATGAACCCGCACTTGGAATCAGTCGTCTTTCGGAACGTTACTGGACGCAAAAACTGCTGGGCTTTAAATCACTTTAATCACTTGCTCATCCATCCCTCGGGGTGGATGTTTTTTTGCCTTAACACCTCTCTTTGGGATATACTGGATATGGAAAGGATGTGTCTGTATGTCGTACGCAACACTGTATGTCCGACTTCTCTTTCTTGCCTTATTGATTTTTGGTGGCTCGATGCTCTTGCATTATATCCAGACGGGAGACGTCTATATCGGTCACTTGATCGTTTCCATCCTTGCATGCGTCTTATTGATCTTCAGAAGAACGACATCCTCACACGAACGGGGCTGACTCAAAAGTCAGTTTCTACAAAGATAAGGGCGGCAGAATGATGATCTGCCACCCTTATCTCGTAAAAAAGAATGACTCATTACGCGCCACTCCTACAGGAAAAAGCGCATTTTTGCGCTGTCAGAGACAAACAAGACCCGCTTTCCTGCTTGAACGAAGCAGGAAAACCGGCTTGTGTCTCGCCTGAGGAAAGGGCGTGAAAAGACGAGTCATTCTTTTTTGAGTCAACCCCATTTTTTCGTCATTGAACCTTAACCAATGCTTGTATCTCTCGCTCAAGATCGCCTTTGAGTCGTTCGCTTTGAAGGTCATCCTTCAATCGTAAAACATCCTCCAGCCGTTCCTGACCAATCCCTCGTTGCATCGCCAGTATGAGCGTCTGTAACATCATCGCTTGGTCGAATCCACTCGCGGCAAGCCACGCATCTTGCATCTCCCATATCTTATCGACGCTCTGCTGCAGCGTCTGATTCGGTAATTCGATGCCGTTGACAAGGAGATGGACTTCGAGTTGTCCGATGTAATGCTTCGCGTCATCGATCGCCACAGTGACGAGTTTTTCCCACGCCATTTGCATGCCGTCCGTATCGTTCTCGAAAATCGCGATGAGTCCTTTCGTCAAATCGACTTCGATTCGTCCGACGGCAGTCGTTTCACTAAATGCAAAAAACTGCTCCAATCGATCAAACTCTTGCTGTGATTGTTCGATTTCCCCTTCTAGATACAAAAATAATCCGAGGAACCGTTGAAACGAAATGACATGATAATAGACATCTTGCTCCCGCATGTACTGAACCCCTTCACGCAATAAGGCGATCGCTTCTGTATAGTGATCATCGAACAAACTTGCTCGAAGTGCACGCAAGATTTGGAAATTTAAATAGGTTTTTGGCGCAAGTGGAATTTCACGTGGTACATCCATTGCTTCGATCAGCTCGTATGCTTCCTTCGTCCGTTTGAGATTGAACAAAAAATAGACTGTCGAGATCTGAACGAGCAACTGCTCATCTTGGCGACCGAGCTGTTGAAACACCCGCTCTGCCTTCTCGAAATACGTCAAACCAAACTCCGGGTCAGATGTTCGGAGAGCATCGCCATATTCCTGAAAGACCTGTCCTTGCCAGTAGGAATTGGTCTCCGGAACTAAATACGGGCGCAGGATTTCCCGAACTTTTTCGTCCGAATGATACGGGGTGTCCCGCGAGCGGATTGTTTCGAGAAGTTCCCGCATCTGAACATCCCGCGGATCGAGCATTAATTCTTCAACTGTCACCTGTAGTCGCCGAGCAATCGCCTGTAAGGCGGGTACAGACGGGGTTGCTTTCCCGTTCTCGACCATACTGAGCATCGACTTCGTGATGATGCCGGTCGCAACATCCGTTTGCGTCATTTTTTTCTGTTTTCGGATCTGTTTGATACGTTCCCCTAACACACTGGTCACTCCTCTTATCACAAAAGTTAAATTACATTGAACTTTATCTTTACATTTCTCTCCCACTCCTTTATTCTACACTAAAGTTCAATAAAATTTAACTCTAAAGGAGTGAACATGATGTCATTTAATTTAAAGCGTGTGTTATTCGGAAAGTTTTGTTCGTTGTTTGCGGCTAGTCTCTTTACGTTCGTCGCTGGACTGAACGTCTTACGGGAAACGTCGTCTGGTTTTCAGTTTGCGCTCGTCCTGCTTGCAGGATCAGTGCCACGGATTTTACTCTCACCGGTTGCTGGCGTCCTCGCTGATCGTTGGAACCGGAAACGAATCATCGTCATGACCGAAAGCTTAAGTGCACTCGTCTTGTTTGGACTTCTGTTCTATTCGCTACAAGCCCCTCTACATACCGTTCATTACATCATTGCTAGTGTCCTCTTGACGAGCCTGTCGACGTTCCTGTCCGTTACCTTATCAAGCTCGTTACCGCGACTCGTACAAGAGGATGAGTTACAACGCGGAAACGCGCTCTTCTCGACGATTCAATCGACCTCAACAATCACTGCGCCACTCGTTGCGGGATTGCTCATCGCCACTGTCCCCATCACGCAATTCTTGATCTTACCGTTTCTCTTGTTTGCTTCTGCTGCCTGGTGGAATAGCCGCCTCCGCTTTCTTGCAGTGGATACATCTCCTTCAGCTAATACCGATACTCCGTCTTTCGTCTCGGAGTTTAAAGAAGGCTACCGCTATTTGTTCCGTCAGCCAGTATTAACGACACTCGTCCTGATGGCGATCGTCCTGAACTTCTTTTTTGTCGCTTTCGAAATCTTGTTACCGATCATTTTACTCGATCGCCTGCAATTCACACCATTTCGGTTTGGAATGGTCGAGTCCGCACTAGGTGCCGGTCTTCTTGTCGCTTCGTTGCTTCTTGCCTTACCTCGCTTTACGGTGAAACGTCCGTTACGCACGATATTCGAGTCGCTCTTTTTAATCGCCTCTTGTTACGCGCTTCCTGCACTTGCGCTACTCGGCTATGTTCCATCTGCTCTACTACTACCTTTTTTCATGATTCTATTATTCATCGACGGCATGCTCGTCTTACGGATGAACATTCCACTACAGCTCATCGTTCAAAAACAGACCGATCCGGCTTACCTCGGACGTGTCATCGGTGTGCTGGAATCGATCGCGATGGCGATGATGCCGATCGGTACCCTATTGTTTGGTTTACTCAGTGATCATGTATCTATCATCGTGCTACTTGGACTCGGTACAGTCGGCTTATTCGGTGCTGCATCATTCGGATTCCTTCGACTTCGTAAAGACATCTTATCCGAGAGCATTCCTGTAGCAGAAGCAAAAAACACGTCCTCCCTCACTTCGTGAGAAAGGACGTGCGTATCGGTCAAACCGTCGCTTTGACGGCATCCATGATTAATTTTAATGATTGTTGTTTTGCTTCCTTGTCAGCGATCATCGAAGCGATCATCACTTCGTCTGTGCCGTAGGAATCAGCGAGCTCTTGCAATTGTTTTGCAACGGATTCCGGGTTACCAACGATCATCCGCTTCCGGTTTTCAGCGATCCGGAATTGGTCTTGGAACGTATACGGATACGCCGCTGCCTCTTCAGGAGTTGGCGTTCCTGTCGACGAGACCCCTTTTTCCAGTAAGAGGAGTGACAGATCCAGGCTTGACGCCAACCGTTCTGCTTCTTCCGTCGTTTCAGCACACGTCACGAAGATCGAGACGAGCGTTTGTGGTGTTTCATTGAACGACGTCGCCATGAAGTTATGACGGTAGTAGTCCATCACTTCTTGTCCACCTTGTCCATTGATGAAGTGGGCAAAGGCAAATCCGAAGCCGCGTTGTGCAGCGTTCAAGGCACTACCCCCACTTGATCCAAGCAACCAGCCTTCTGGTGTCGTATCGACTTCTGGTGTTGCGACGAGTCCCGCGAACCGGTGTCCGGCAGGTGCCCCGTCTTTCAAGTAATCGACGAGATCATCCAGTTGCTCACCGTAATCGGCTCCACCAAACCGTGGCGACGATCCTTCTTGCAACGCACGTGTCGCAAGCGGCATTCCGCCCGGTGCCCGACCGAGTCCAAGGTCAATCCGGTTCGGTGCAAGCCCTTCAAGGACACGGAAGTTCTCCGCAACTTTATAGGCACTGTAATGCGGCAACATGACACCGCCTGAACCGAGACGGATCTGTTTCGTCACTGCCGCCATGTAGGCGATCAGGACTTCCGGGCTTGAACCAGCCAGTGTTTTAGCGAAGTGGTGCTCGGATACCCACAAGCGATGATAGCCGAGTTCGTCCGCGATTTTCGCGAGCTCGACCGTTTCATGTAAGGCATCAGATGGGGATTGTCCTTTAGAGACCGGGGATTGGTCTAAAATACTAAGTTTCATGTATGTCTCTCCTTTTTCTTTCGAATGCGTACCTACACTGTACGCCTCCTCGTTGTACCGTGCAACGAAACTGCTTCTTTCCGTCATGGGGACGTTTTCATTTTGAAATTCAGGGAACAATGCCTAAGTGAGCATAAAAATCTAACGAATGAGGTGGAGTCACATGTCAAACCATACTACGAATCAAGAAGCAGTCGAAACGGTCAAGAAACTGATTGATAAAATCGAAACGGCGATGCTGACGACGATTTCAGCAGAAGGACTCGTATCCCGTCCGATGCAAACACAGGATATCGAATTTGATGGCGACCTTTGGTTCCTCACTTCAAAAGAGACAGAAAAATATCAAGAACTACTTAAAAATCCGAGTGTCAACGTCGCATATGTCGACAAATCATACGTCTCGATCCGCGGGACAGCGGAACTCGTCGAAGACATCGAACGGAAAAAAGAGCTTTGGAGCCCACGTTACGAAGCGTATCTCGGAACGTCGTATGAAGATCCGAAAGTCGTCTTGATCAAGGTCAACACGGAAGCAGCGGAATACTGGGAAACGGGAAATACGACGAAATCCGTCAAACAAGTACTGAAAAAAGTCGTCGGAAAAGACGAAGAGAACGAAATCAATAAAACCGTCGACTTATCTTGATCCGCTTCCTCCCCCACGTTCTTTGCGTGGGGGTTTTTGTATGTTAAAGTAGTCGTTTTGAAAAAAATAGGATAACATAAGAAAATGAATGAATAGGTATCTTAACTAAAAGGAGTACAATCATGGGAGAATTTTTTACGTTATTACGCCGGGGCAACCGGTCCGCGTTGACGGCAGCGATCGTCAACTCTATCATCGCCATTATCAAGGCAATTGCCTACGTCCTGACGGGAAATGTCGCGATGTTCGCGGAGATGATGCATACGCTCGGAGATGCTGCCAATCAATTTTTCGTTTTCATCGGTTCTGCCCTCAGTAAAAAGGCACCGACGAAACGATTCCCTAACGGCTTCGGTCGTCTCGTCAATCTCGTCTTGCTCGGTGCCATCCTCTTCGTCGGTATCATGGCGTACGAGACGATTCATGAAGGGATCGCCCACATCATCGAACCGACGGAATCGACAGGCTTCTGGATCACGTTATCCGTTTTATTTGCAGGTGTCGTTCTAGAGAGCGGTGTGTTCTTTAAAGCGATGCAAGAGATTGCGCATGACGCGAAACTGACGACAAAAGGACCACGTCTCATCCTCGACAGCTTCCGCTCACTCAAACAAGCAAAACCGGCAACTCGCCTTGTGTTCCTGGAAGACTTGGTCGCGACGGCTGGTGGGATCGTCGCGATGATCGCCGTCATCATCTCGCATGTGACACCGTTCCATCAGGCAGAAGGAATTGCCTCAATCTTAATCGGACTGATGATGTTTTACGTCGTCGGGAACGTCTTCTTGCAAAATGCAGCTGGTGCACTCGGTGAAGCCGATGAGACGATGGCAGCCCGTCTTGGTGGACTAATCATGAAGGACCCTGACGTCAAGGACATCAGTAAACTCGAAGTCATTAAAGAAGGCGATCATTTCCACGTCGAAGTCGAGATCGAAGTCGATCCGGCGTTGACGATCGCGCAAGCAGACGATATCAAGGACCGCCTCGAACTGCAGATTCGCCTGCAACAAGGCATCATCGACGTGACGATCGGGTTTGATGAAGACGATAAGATTCAGCAGTACGTCGTTGCTTCTGACGAGTCATGACACCGTTCACGCAAGATGTCCTGACCATCATTCGTTCGATCCCCGCTGGTCGAGTCATGACGTACGGACAAGTCTCCCGACTCGCCGGTCATCCGCGTAGCGCCCGTCAAGTCGCACGGATTCTTCACAGCATGAGTAAGACAGAACGTCTACCGTGGCACCGCGTCCTTGCTGCTGGCGGAAAACTATCGCTTGAAGGCGATGAACAGCGACTGGCGCTTGAAGCAGAAGGTGTCGAGTTCCTGACCACCCGTCAACTCGATTTATCGCGTTATCAAGTAACAAGCGAATAGATACAAAAAGAGAGGGATGACCGGTGTATATACCAGTCATCCCTCTCTCTGTTGTTTTGAATTAAGCTTTTGACGTACTCGAAGCCGCAGCGATTTGCCGGCGTACTTCTGCTTCGAGTTGCGGTTCTGGTGGTTGCCAGCCTTCCGGTTTCATGACCTTTTGATCCGATTCCCGGAAGATCGGGTTCCCGTCCGGTCCAAGCTTCGCCATGTTCGCGCGCTGGACGATTTCGAACAACGGCGCCGGATCGAGTCCGATCTCAACGAAGCTTCCCATGATGAAATAAAGCGCATCTGTTAAAGCATCGCCTTGTCCGACGAGCCGTTCGACGTCTGTTTCCGGTTGTTTCATCTGGAGCGATTTTTCGACTGCTGTATCGAGTCCCGACTTGAAACGTTCGATCGCTTCGAGAAATTCCGCTTCACTCGCCGCTGATTGGTGCAGGAACTCAACGACTGCTTCTTCCGCCGTCCAGGTCGAGCGTTTGATCCCACGATCGACCGTCATAGGTGTTGGCGTCATTGCGCCAGGGTGTGAAAACACACGGTGGAATTCCTTTACGTCTTGATAATAATTTGTCATAACCGATCATCCCCTTTTACCGAATGTCTCCATTCTAACAGGTTCAGAACCGGAGTTCGACTCATTGATGAACGACGTCGAGTAAGGCCATTCCACGTGTGATCAATTCATCGCGCTGCCCAGACGTTGCTTTTAAGCGCTCGAGATCTGCAATCAGACGTGGTTGATCGACTTCATCCGCTAACTCGAGTAATTCAAGACGGAGTAACCAGGCGTCCGGTAACTGGACGAGTGTCTGATCGATCAATTGCGGTAACCGTTCACGACCAGCCCGTCCTTCGCGAATCTCGCGGACGACTTCGAAGATCGGGTCAGCCGCTGTCAACGGGCGTTCAATCCGTTCGAATTCGACCGTTTCCGGAATCGGCTTCAGCGCTTCGACTTCTGTTCCCGGGAATGCTGACGTGATGTCACCGACGATCAATTCCATCCGGTCCATCGTCATCGTTTTTCCGTCGTTTACAAGCGTCGCTGCATCTAAGACGACGAGCGCCCGGTTTCCGTTGACGTTTTGAATCGCTGTGATCTCCCCTGTGACGTGAACATTTCCTTCCGCCCAGTCGAGACGTTCACCGACTTTGACTTGCATCAATACTTCGTTCAATTCCTTGCCGTGAAGGAGTGTAAATCCTTCCGGATGATCTGCCAGTCCTTGACCTGTCAACACTTCGCCGTTTGCAGCAAGTGCTGTCGGTCCTGTCAGTTTGACGAGATGCAACGAATCGTGAATCTCCTGTGTTTCAGGAACACCGACGAGCGAGAGACCACTGTCGAAGACGAGTGTTGACAGATTGCCTGATTCAACGGCTTTCGTCAGTCCGTGGATGCCACCGCGGATGTACGACATCGACTGGGCAAATTCTTCGAGGGCATCGCGGAGCTGTTCGAACGATTCACAGACGAAGAGTTCCTTTTGCATGCTCGTCACGTCATGTTTCGTCGCAAGTGCTTTCTCAAGCGAGAACGGATGTTTGACGACAGCGTCCGTCAAACAGTGACGGCTTTCACCGACGGATGATAGAAGACCGGCACCGTAGATTTGCGGATTGTCGATGTCACCGATCAGACCGAATTCAACCGTCCACCAGAACAGACGTGAGATTTCATTTGCTTCGGAAATCCCTTTGACGTGTGTCCGTGTCTCAGCGAGCTCGATTTCAGCTTGCTCGATATCGGCTGGCGTCGAGAACGGGCTCTCTTTGACGATCGTCAATTTCTTGAGTGCCTTGAAGACGTCATGCTCTGCCTTATGGTTAAAGGCGTGCGCTCCGATTTCACCGAAGCGACGAACGAATTCAGCGTAGACCGGATTCATCAGGATCGGCGCGTGCCCCGCTGCTTCGTGCAAGATGTCTGGTGCCGGTGTGTAGAGAATGTTATCGACCTTCCGGATGTCGGTCGCGATCGGCAATAAACCGTGTCCTTGGAAATCGAAGAAGGCGACACCGGGAATGAGACCGTCGACAGCGACTGTTCCCCAGCCGCCACGGCTGAGGTTCGCAGTCATCTCGCGTACATCTGGAATCCGTTCCGGGCTGATGCCTGAAGCGGCAAGTCCTTCGAGGTATGCCGGGTGTGCCGTATCTTGTAACGTATTTAAATTCAGTCGCATGACGTATCTCCAAACGGCATGATCCGTTGGTGTGTAATCATCGTAGTGCTGTGGTGCGACATGTGGACGTAAGTGACTTGGAATGATTGGTGTAGACATATGAGTTCCCCCTTGAATGAATGTGAGATAACAAAAAAGCCCCTGCCGAACATATTGTTCGACAGGGGCGACGAAAGCCGCGGTACCACCCTGATTACCCAGTCATCTACTGAGTCACTCATGATTGGGATAACGGTGTCCTCCGCTCGCTTGCGCAAGAAGCTCAGAAACTGTAATTCAACACCATCTGTGTACACGTTCGCAGCGCCACGTGCTCTCTGAAACAGGGAGATGGTCTTTACTTCGGTTTCATCATCGCTTAATCTTTCGTTCTGTTATGCTGTTATACTGTTATGCTTTTAGCAAGTAAAGTATCGTTAAGGAGGACTATACGCTTACTTTTTACTTTCGTCAATGGCTTTTTTACGTTTAAATCGATTAAATGTTTTATCCCGGACTGATTTTTGCTCGATCGTCAGTGACGTGATATGACGACGAAGCGCACCGTCAAGCCGTTTTTCAAAAGCTTCAAGTTCCCGGATCCACTCGTTCATCGAGACGACGATCGGTAAGATTTCCATGATGATTTCTTCCTCGAGCTCATCCCGGTCAAGAAACGAGTGCTTGACGAAGGCAATATTTTCTTTGACGAGATCCTCCATCGCGAGCGGTTCTTCCGTCAACAGGAGATCATATGTCAGCAAGACCTTCTCCTGGCGCTGGGCGATATGCATCAAATGATAATATAATTCGCTCCGGAGATCGTCCGCGATCGAGTCAAGTGCCTTCTCTCGCTCTCTGAAGCGCTCTGCTGTCGCGACACCACGTTCAAGACACGTCTGCATATGTCTGAGGATCAACAGGTTCCGCAGAAGCGAAGCGTGCTTCTGGCGTGTTCCACGAATCTCTTCCTTGTGTAGGTTGAACAGGTTTTGTGTCTCAAGGAGCGAACGTCCCATCTTATCGATTGCTGCCCGATACGGGGCAACCTTTCCTTCAAAGCCAATCGCTCGTGTGACGACAAGCAGCTTCTCGAAGAGTTTCGTCGCTTTCTGATAGTAGACATTGCCGTAGCGCGGCGGGAAAATCAGCGCATTGATACCAAGCGCACAGCCGATCCCGAGCATGACGAGCAGGTAGCGGATCAAGACGACTTGCCAAAGTGGTTCGGTCGCCGTCGCGACACTCTCGAGAATGACGATGATCATCAAGACGACGTGTGGAATCGTCCGACCGAAACCAAAGGCTAGCAAAATCGAGATAGCTGCCATGATGACGATGCCGATCGCAAGCGGATTCGCCGGATTATCGCCTAAAATCCATAGTGCGAGTAACGTCAAAAAGGCACCGATCAAATTCGCTTCTGCCTCCTCGAGAAATTGTTTCCATGTCTGATAGACCGAAGGCAGGAGTGTCGTCGCTGCCGAGATCGCAGGCAGGATCGGGCTGAGGTTGAACAGATTACTGATCAACAGCGCCAAGATGACTGCAAGACCCGTCTTGATGGTCCGGGGTCCGATTTGTAAGGATTGTCCACCCATATCCATCCCTCCTTCTTATTCAGTATGCCCTCTATTCTTCACCGTTAGCCGTCAAAATTCAACAAAAAATCCTCTCCGCTTGAAAACGGAGAGGATTTAGGTGAATTATGATGCTTTCGTACCTGTTCCTTCTGTCATTTCCGCTTTTGCGACCGATTGGTCAACGAGCGGTTTTTTGAGGAAGGAGAGAATCGCTGCACCGACGAGTGAGCCGATGAGGATTGCACCTGCATAACCAGCAATCGCCATGACCGTACCTGATGGACCATCAAGGAGCGGGAAGACGAAGATTCCGCCGTGCGGAGCCGGGAGCAAGACGCCGAAGACGATTGTCAACGCACCAGCGATTGCTGAACCGATGACGCTTGACGGAATGACGCGGAGTGGATCGGCTGCTGCGAATGGAATCGCACCTTCTGTGACGAACGATGCCCCCATTGCGTAAGCAGCGATACCTGCTTCACGTTCTTGCGGTGTGAATTTCTTACGTGCGAACAATGTCGATGAGAAAGCCACGATGAGTGGTGGAACCATTCCACCTGCCATGACGGCTGCCATGACTTCCGTGTTACCTGCTGTAAGAGCAGCTGTACCGAAAACGTATGCTGTTTTGTTGATTGGACCACCCATGTCGATTGCCATCATACCTGCGACGAGCATACCGAGGAGGATTGCGTTCCCGCCACTGAGTCCGTTCAATGAATCCGTGAGCCATGTCATGAACTTCGCGATTGGCTCGTTGATGACGAGCAACATGATCATCCCTGTGATGAATGAACCAAACAATGGATAAAGCAAGACTGGTTTAATTCCTTCAAGTGCTGCCGGAAGACCTTTGAAGACTTTGACGAGCAGAAGAACGACGTAACCGGCAAGGAAACCGGCAATCAATCCGCCGAGGAACCCAGCGTTACCGCTGCTTGCAAGGAAACCAGCGATCAGACCAGGAGCAAGACCTGGTTTATCAGCGATCGACATCGCGATGAATCCAGCGAGGATCGGAATCAAGAGACCGAATGCGGCTTTCCCGATCGTCATCAATTGTGCAGCAAATTCATTGTACGACGCATCATCCGGGTTCGCAGAGTTGATGCCCCAGAAGAAGCTGATCGCGATCAAGAGACCACCAGCGACGACGAGTGGCAACATCGCGGATACCCCGCTCATCAAGTGTTTGTAGAATCCACCACGAGCTGGTTTTGAACTTTCGCTTGAACCGCTTGCTTTGTAAACAGGCGTGTCCTGTTTGACGGCACGGTTGATCAATTCTTGTGGTTTACGAATTCCTTGTGCGACCGGTACTTCAACGACGTGTTTCCCGTTGAAACGATCCATCTCAACCGCTTTATCCGCAGCGACGATGATCGCTGTCGCATCGTTGATGTCTTGTTGTGTCAAACCGTTCTTGACGCCGGTCGATCCGTTTGTCTCGACTTTGATGCGGACACCCATCTCTTCTGCTTTTTGACGAAGGGCATCAGCCGCCATATACGTGTGTGCGATCCCTGTCGGACATGCTGTGACAGCGAGGATATACGGTGCGTCTTGGTCGACGTTGTCGCTCGAGACGTCAACTGGACCTTCTTCTTCACGTTCCTTCGCTTCGATTGCTGCGATGACTTCGTCTTTCGTCTTAGCCGCAAGAATCGTATCGCGGAAGTTCATATCCATCAGATAGACGGATAGTTTCGAAAGTGTTTCAAGGTGCGCATTATCTGCGTTCTCACCTGCTGCGATCATGAAGAACAAACGGCTCGGTTGCCCATCGAGTGCTTCATAGTCAACACCTGCCGAGCGACCAAAGGCGATTGCCGGTGTTTTGACGGCTGCTGTTTTGGCGTGTGGGATAGCGATACCTTCCCCTAAACCTGTCGTACTTTGCGCTTCCCGTGCGAGAATCGCTTCTTTATATGCCGAGCGATCGTTCAGTTTTCCTGCCCGGTCGAGGACGTTGACGAGTTCGTCGATGACAGCGGCTTTAGAAGACGCTTGCAAATCGAGTTGAATCGTGTCACGTGTCAAGAGATCAGTAATTTTCATGAGTAGTCACACTCCTTTTAGGATTGAATGAGTTCAACGACGTTGACGTCTTTGATGAGACGATCGATATCTTCCTTCGTACAAAGACCGAAGGAGTAAGCCGACGCGCTACCAGTCGTCACCGCATAGCGGAACGCTTCTTCTGGTGATTTACCGAGCGCGTGGCTGGCGACGAATCCGGCGACGAGTGAATCTCCGGCACCAACAGAATTGACGAGCTTCCCTGCCGGCGTATTTGCCGTGTAGGCACCTTGACGATTGACGAGCAGTGCCCCGTCGCCTGCAAATGAGATGACGACGTTCTCGGCACCACGCTCGACGAGCTGCTGTGCGTAAGGAACGGCCATCTCCTTCGACGTAATCTCGACGTCGAAGATTTCACCGAGTTCATGGTGATTCGGCTTGATTAAAAATGGACCGAGCGGTAAGACTTCAAGCATTGCTTCCTTCGTCGTATCGACGGCGAAGCGGACGTTCCGTTCATTCAGGATCGTCGCGATATGACGATAAAGATCATGCGGCAGACTGCTTGGGATACTACCTGCGAAGACGACGATGTCACCGGCTTGCATCGTCTTGAATCGGGATAATAAATGCTCCAGCTCTTCCGGTTGAATCTTCGGTCCCGCTGCATTCAGCTCGGATTCTTGATCGGCGCGAATCTTTACGTTGATCCGCGTTTCATCTTGAATCGGTGTGAAGTCCGTCAACACGCCCCGTTTCTCAAGTTCTGTCCGGATGAATTGTCCGGTACTTCCTCCAAGAAATCCGAGTGCTTGTGTTTCCACCTCATAGTTTTTCAGGACGAGAGAGACGTTGATTCCTTTCCCTCCGGCCACTTTTTCCGCCTGTTCGACACGATTGACTTGTCCTGCCTCAAATACCGGTAACGTGACATAATAGTCGATTGATGGGTTGAGTGTCAGTGTATAAATCATTTCGCGTTCACCACCTCTGTGTATTGACTGTATTTCGCTTCCTGCTCACTGGATGTCGTCGTGATGATCGTCGCCGCTTGCAAGGACGCCACCCGACTGAAGCTGATCGCATCCAGCTTCGTCTCATCGACGAGTACATACGATTGTTTTGCTAACTCGATCGCTGTCTTCTTTACGAGTGCCTCTTCCGGATCCGGTGTCGTGAAGCCTTGTGCCGGATGAACACCGTTCATCCCAAGAAACGCGACATCAAAATGGTAAATCAACATTCCTTCACGTGCGTTGTAACCGACGAGTGCTTGCGTTGAATGCTTGAGTTGCCCTCCGACGACGAACGTCGGGATACGGTGATAGAGTAACGTGTTCGCTAGAGGAAGACTGTTCGTTACGACCGTAATCGCCTTCTCTTCGAGATACGGAACGATGGCAAGCGTCGTCGTTCCAGCATCCAGATAGACATACATGCCGTCTTCGATCAGGTCAGCCGCCGCTCGCGCGATCCGTTCCTTCTCTTCAACATGTTTGTCGCTCTTTTCGAAATAACTCGGTTCTTCAATCTGTAAATGATTCACTGTCGCGCCCCCGTGTACCCGACGCAGATGACCTGCTGTCTCGAGTTGGGATAAATCCCGACGAATCGTGGATTCACTTGCCCCGGTTTGTTCGACGATCTTTTGCATCTTGACGACTTCTTCTCGGGACAATAGTTCGAGAATGAGTTGATGGCGTTTTTTCGTTAACATAAGGTTTCCCTCCGCATCTTTAATATAAAGCGTTTACATTCAAAAATCAATCAAAAACGTTCAAAAAATATAGGATTTCTTTATAAAACGTTCAAAAAGCGACTTTTTTCGACATAAAACCGTTCTTTTAGTTTCATTATACATCAAAAACGGTCATTAGATGACTGTTTTATCGAATAAAATCAATCATTTTTTGATTTTCGCATCCGTTTCAGACAAAAACCGCTCTCCGAATCAAATTCGGAAAGCGGTTGATTGAAATATACCATTCAGTCATGAACGTTTACTTCACTTCATTTTGCAGACGCCCGATTCCTGCGATCGAGATTTCGACGACATCTCCCGTTTGAAGATAGACAGGCGGTTTCATCCCGTGACCGACGCCCGCAGGCGTTCCTGTTGCAATCACGTCACCGGCTTCAAGTTTCATCCCGCGTGAGACTTCAGTTAAAATCGTCACGATGTCACGTAACATCAAGGCGGTTGATCCTGACTGACGAAGTTCTCCGTTCACGCGGGTCTCGACGAGGACATCACGTGGGTCAAAGCTGTCCGCTGAAACGATGACTGGTCCGAACGGACAGAACCCGTCAAGTGATTTACCACGGAAGAACTGGACATGCTCCTTTTGAAGATCCCGCGCCGTCACGTCATTGACGATGCTGTAGCCGAACACATGATCAAGGGCATTTTCAGGTGTCAGATCACGACCGGTCGTGCCGATGATGATCGCGAGTTCCCCCTCGTAATCGAGTTGCTGTGTTAAATCCGCATGCCGTTCGATCGGTTCGAACGGTCCGACGATCGATGTCGGAGCTTTTGTGAATAAGACGAATTTCCCCGCTCCCGCCGTATCCATCTCTTTAATGTGATCAGCATAGTTCTTGCCGACGCAAATGACATTTCGTGCCGGAACATACGGTGCGAGCTTACGAACATCCCCTCTCAGCACTGGTGCGATATCGAGATCGAGATCAACATCGAATTCGCGTGAAATCACTTCGAGTAGTGAATCCGTATAGACTTGCGCCGTCACATCATATGTAGAACCATTCTGCTCAACCCCGACGCCTACTTTTCCATCCTTTTCAAACCGAAACCATTTCATCTTGATTGCCCCCTTTTAAGTCCAGTATAGCGAAACCGGGAACAGGACGCACTTTTATCGCTATATCGAAAAACACGCAGCAGACAAGCCGTCTGCTGAGTGTAAGTGTTAGGCAATCCGCTGAGCTAATCGATCAACGAGCGCCTGTGATTCTTCATTTAATCCAGTCAATTCGACTTTTTTCCCCAGCCGTTCGTATTTCAAGACGACGTTCTCGATTGCTTCGATCGCCGAGTCATCAAATAAATGACACGCCGCGAAATCAAGTGTGATGACCGATGTTGGATCGGTATCCAGCTGGAACTGTTCTGCAAATGCTGTCGTCGATGCAAAGAACAACGGTCCGCGAATCGTGTAACGCACGCGATCTTTTTGTTCATCCCGTTCGACTTGAATGCGGGAAATTTTAGAGGCGAACAATAATGCTGCAAGCAGAATGCCAACAAGAACCCCCATCGATAAGTCGTTCGTCAATACAGTGACCAGTACGGTCGCTAACATGACGGCAGAGTCGCTCTTTGGTGACGTCTTCAGCATCTTGAATGAACCCCAATCGAACGTCGCATACGAGACGAAGAACATGACACCGACGAGTGCTCCCATCGGAATCGTCATCAATAGATCGTTCATCGTAAACATCAACAGCATCAGGAACACACCTGCCGTCAGTGTCGAAAGACGACCGCGGCCGCCAGACGTGACATTGATGACCGATTGACCAATCATAGCACAACCTGGCATCCCGCCGAACATGCCGGCAATAATATTCGCAATCCCTTGACCGCGGGATTCCATCGCCTTATTCGATGTCGTATCCGTCATCTCGTCAACGATCCGAGCTGTCAGCAAGGATTCGATCAAGCCGACGAAAGCAAGTGACAAGGCATACGGGAAGATAATTTGTAACGTCTCGAGTGAGAATGGAACATCTGGTAAGAAAAAGCTTGGTAAAGCCGCTTCAATTTGTCCCATATCACCGATGACACGCGTATCGAGTGAAAAGACGACCGTCAAAATCGTCATGATCGTAATCGCAACGAGCGGTGCCGGGATGGCTTTCGTCACGCGTGGGAAAAGTAAGATGATGGCAAGTGATGCCGCAACCATTGCATACATGATCCAGTTTTGACCTTCGAACTGTGGTAATTGCGCAGAGAAGATCAAAATCGCTAACGCATTAACGAATCCGACCATGACCGACCGCGGAATGAAACGTAATAATTTCGCGATGCCTAAAAAACCGAATACGATTTGGAATAGACCGGCGAGTATCCCCGCCGCCAGTAAATAATCGACTCCGTGATCCTTGACGAGTTGAACGACGACGAGAGCCATCGCACCGGTCGCAGCCGAAATCATACCCGGACGACCACCGGCAATCGAGATGACGATTGCAATGATGACGGACGCATACAATCCGACCATCGGATTGACACCCGCAATCAATGAGAAAGCAATCGCTTCCGGAACGAGTGCCAAGGCAACGACGATACCGGACAACAGATCCGCTTTCGGTTGGAGGAACCACTCTTTTTTCCATTGAGTTAACATAAGATGATTGAGACCCCTTTTCTAACATGAATGGTCTCAGTGTAATCGGACCTGTTTCAAAAAGCAACCCTTTTAGGAAGTTTTAGTACGAATTCGTGCGATCTCGTCTACCATCGCTTTATACGTCGCCATGATTTCTTGTCCTGCAAAAACAGGATCCTCATCCATCGTCTCGAGTGCCCGGCGCAACAGATGGATCTTTGGTCTTTTCCGTTCGAGCAATTCCTCATAGATGAAATCGAGCACCTCTTCATGTGCTTCCTTCGATTCATCGGAAATCGTAGATAACGTGATCAAGCGTTTCATGTGGGCACTCGTTTTTTCGAACAGGTCTTTTCGAATGACGACTTCATCTTGCGGACGATCGAGCCAGACGGACAGGAAACGCGGCGGAATCAATTGTTCCTCCGTCCGACTGACATCCTCAACGAGATGTGTCAACCGATTGAACACATAACGGACGACCCGTTCCGGTTGTGTATTCGGTTCCGACTGCCGGAAGAAGTACATCGCATACTGCAGCATACCGGTATAGATGACTGCTAAATCAAGCAGATACGGTTCTTTCGTCTGACCGAATAAATCACGTAATCGTTCATACGTCCACTCGATCTCTAGAAGGCGGTTGTTTTCCATGAATGCCTTCAATTCTTTTTCGTTCGAGGCAATCGCTTCTTCGAACAATGTATACAGTTTATATTTTTGCATCAGTTCCAAGTAACAGTTTCCTTGCTGGATGAATGTCTCATAATCCGAAACGTCGCGTCCGACAAGAATTTCCTTCCGTGCCGTCCGCATTTTTTCGAAGACGGTATTGAAGACATCGATGAACAGTTCATTCTTGGAGGAAAAATAGTTATAGAACGTTCCTTTCGAGACATTACTATGCTCGAGGATATCCTGAATCGATGTCGATTGATATCCTTTTTCAACGAACAGCTGATAGGCAGCATCTAACAATTGTTTCTTTTTTGGATTCATGGTCTTGTCCTTTTCTTTTCATAGATAATGGATGGTTCGTCAATCACTTATTTTAGTGTATGAAGCAAATAATTTGAACTCATACGACTTCGGCTGGTAAGATAGCCAAGTTGGTCATAGAATTCCAGTCTAACATTTTAGACTTACAGTACAAAAGGAGCTTAACGAAATGCAATCAAGCAAGCAATCATCTCGACTTTATTTAATTTTAACTGTCCTCATGGCAGGCGCGTTCGTTGCGGTCCTGAACTCAACGTTACTTAACATTGCCTTACCATCGATCATGCGTTCATTCGGAATCGAGGCAAGTAGCGCGCAATGGTTGACGACCGGTTATATGCTCGTCAACGGCATCATGATTCCGACATCGGCGTTTCTCGTCCAAAAATTTTCAACACGCCAGCTGTTCTTGACGGCGATGACACTCTTCTCACTCGGAACGATCATCGCCGGACAGGCACACATCTTCCCGTTACTACTCGGCGCACGTATGATGCAGGCTTCTGGTTCAGCCATCATGATGCCGCTCTTAATGAATGTCCTGTTAACCGGTTTTCCGATTGAAAAACGCGGACAGGCGATGGGCATCTTCGGACTCGTCATCACGTTTGCCCCAGCGATCGGACCAACATTGTCCGGCTGGATTCTCGAACACTACGAATGGCGGATGCTGTTCTACATCGTAACGCCGATTGCGTTACTCGTGTTGTTCACGGGTGCTTTCCTGCTGAAAAAAGAAACGGTCCACAGTACACTAAAACTTGATCTGTTCTCACTCGTCCTTTCAAGCTTCGGTTTCGGTGGGTTACTGTATGGGTTTAGCTCTGCTGGTTCAGCAGGATGGGGTTCTTGGACGGTCATCGGATCCTTGATCATCGGTGTCTTCAGTCTGACTTCTTTCATTATACGTCAATTCATGCTCGAAGAACCGATGCTTGAGTTCGGGATTTTCCGGTACCCGATGTTCGCCTTATCACAAGGGATTTCGATGGTCTTGAACATGTCGATGTTCTCGGCAATGATTCTGATGCCGATCTACATCCAGACGATTCGCGGTATCTCACCGTTTCATTCCGGTCTCTTGATGTTACCGGGTGCAATCGTCATGGCGATCATGTCGCCAATCACGGGGCGTCTGTTCGACCGGTTCGGAGCCCGCATCCTCGCGATCGTCGGTTTGTCCTTGACGGTCTTGACGACGTTTTCGTTCAGTCAATTAGCTGCCGATACGTCATATGCGTTTCTCGTCATCATGTATACGTTACGTTTCCTCGGGATTTCGATGGTCATGATGCCCGTCATGACGAATGGATTGAATCATATTCCGCAACACCTGACACCGCATGGAACAGCACTCAATAACACGTTGTCCCAAGTATCCGGTGCGATTGGTTCAGGTCTACTCGTGACGATCATGACCTCACGGACGAAACATCACGTTCCGGAATTCGCTTCCCAACCGGAAGCAGCAAATCCAGAGTGGTTACAAATGCAGGCGATGATCGAAGGGATCAATGATACGTTCTTCATCGCGACGTTACTTGCCCTCGCGGCATTGATTTTATCGTTCTTCATCAAAAAACGACGGACATCAACACTTGCTGTCGTTGAATCCGTCGATCAAGAACAAAAATATGCATGATTTGATGCTCCCCTGTCTGAAGAGACGGGGGAGTTTTTAGTTTAGTCCAAACGTTTGTTTAGTTGTTGCCGATCATAGATCCGTTGATTCGTACTGCCACGAAAACTGGTCGTTCGGTCAAGCTTCGATAGGATGAACGGACCATCGATCAATCCATCTAGTCGGCGCAATAGGGGAAGCCATTCGGGGTTCTTGATGATATCTTCCCATACATATCCCGTATACAGGATTACCTCATAGTCTGATCCGAGTCGCTCAAGTAGTCGTACGAGCGCTTCCGCTTGTAGCATCGGCTCCCCACCGGACAATGTCAAACGACGGTTTCCGATTGCCTGGATTCGTTCCACTGTCTCTTCAATCGTCCAATCCGTTCCACCTGCCGAGTTCCAGGAAGTTGGATTATGACAACCTTCGCAGTGATGCGGACAACCGGCAAGAAAGAGTACCGTTCGTAAACCGGGACCGTCGACGACGGAATCAGGTCGCAGGGACAGGACGCGTAACATCATGCTTCACCCGATTCTGCTCTTCCGCTCGTTTTGCATCATTCCAACGATCTAGCGTACCGACGAGATAACCCGTGATACGCCGAATCCGCTCGATTGATTGACTTCCGCAAACCGGACACTGCTCCTCGATCGTCTGCTCCGTTCTACACTCGAGACAGCGGTCAACCGGATGATTGATCGATCCGTAGCCGATACCAGCATCCGCCATTAAACGAACGATGTCCTCAATCGCTTGCGGATTTCCGGCAAGCGCACCGTCCGTTTCGACATAGGTGATATGACCGCCATTACATAATGCGTGGAACGGAGCTTCGAGCCGGATCTTCTCACGGATCGTCACCGGCGCGTCGACCGGTATATGAAAGGAATTCGTATAATACGGCTGATCGGTCACGCCTTCCACCGTCCCGTAATCAATCGTGTCCCGGCGTGTGAACTTCCCGGATAACCCTTCTGCTGGTGTGGCGAGGAGACTGAAGTTCAGATTCGTCTGTTCTCCGTAATGGTCGACGACCGTCCGCATCGCTTGAATCAACGCAAGACCAATCCGGTGTGCGAGTTCGGAATGACCATGATGATTTCCTGTTAAGACGGTCAAACATTCCGCGAGACCGATGAATCCGACCGCTAGCGTCCCGTGTCGCAAGACAGGACCGACATGATCCTCATCCCGTAACGTCTCGCCCTCTTTCCAGACATGCTGATACAAAAAGGGAAACTCGTCAGCGGTTCGACTTGCCTGTAACTCATAACGCGTGAGTAACTGTCTGCAGGCGAGTTTGGTTGTCTCTTGGACAGCTTCAAACATTTGATCAACTGTTTGACTTTGAAGTGCCAAGCGGACGAGATTGATGCTCGTAAACGATAAATTTCCCCGACCCGTAACGGAAGGTGCATCTTCACGATCCTCGAACACCCGTGTCCGGCATCCCATGTAAGCAACTTCCGGTCCTCCTACTTCCAGTTGTCGATTGAACGGCGCATCGAGAAAGGCAAAGTTCGGAAACAACCGTTTCCCGGTCACGCGAGTTGCCAGTTGAAACAGATCATAGTTCGGATCGGTTGACGCTAGATTGATTCCTTGTTTGACTTTAAAAATCTGAATCGGAAAGATTGGTGTTTCTCCCTTGCCGAGTCCCCGCTCCGTCGCTATCAGCAAAGCACGCTGGAAGAGTCGCCCCGCACGCGTTGTATTCGTTCCATAATTGACAGACAAAAACGGAACTTGTCCACCACCGCGCGAGTGCATCGAGTTCGTATTATGAATGAACGCTTCACACGCCTGAAACGTCTTTTCATACGTCTCCTGCCACGCGCGTCGCTCACGCTTTTGACGGGTCCAATCAGGTACGAGTTCCTCGAGTTTTGCTACTTCCCGGTAGTAGGTTTTTTCAACGAATGGTGCTAGATCGTCATCGAACGCCGCAAAGGCTTGTCCACCATGCTGCATGTTTTGGTTCGCCTGGACAATGATTGCGGCAAGCGCCAGGGCAGAACGGATGTCTTGCGCCGCTCGAATGGAACCGTGCGTCGTCTGAAATCCATTCGCGAGGAGATGACCGAGTGGAATTTGAGCACAGGTCGTCGTCCCGGTCATGTAATAATCGGCGTCGTGGATATACAGAATGTTATCGTCAAGCGCCTGCAGGACATCCGGTTCCAGATGCCGGCGCATCATCTGCCTTGCAACTTCTCCGGCAATCCGCTGTAACTTCGCAAGTGGTGTCTTACCGTCAATGTTCGCATTTTCTTGCTCGACTTCTTGCGCTGGTGCGAGTAATGCTTCTAAGCTTTCCATGTTTCTTCTTCCTCCCACACTTTTTTGTATTCACTATAGCGAGGGTTCAGAAACGTTCGCAATCCCTGCATAACTTACGATATTTTCAAGTGTTTCAGCCATTCTGTCATCAATCTGTCTGTTTTATCGCTCAAACGTCCACTCCTGCCACAATTTCTTCACTCCCGTTTTTTTGGACGAATCTCACACGATGGACGACAAAAAGAAGAGACGCATCAGATCGTCTCTTCTTCGTTCTTTCATTCCGCTTCCAGTAACGCGTCTGTTGCGCTCGGCAGCTTGACCCGAAAGACCGTTCCTTCTCCGAGAATCGACTCGACTCCAATGTTTCCATCGTGAGCACGAACGATTTCTTTACAGATTGATAAACCGAGTCCTGTTCCGCCAATCTTGCGACTGTCTGAATTATCAACGCGGTAAAACTTACTGAACAGATGTGGCATCGAATGACTCGGGATCCCGATTCCGAAATCACGAATACTCAGCTCGATTTGATTATGCTGATGGGTTAGCGTCACGACGACATCGCCACCGTCCGGTGAATATTTGACCGCGTTGTTCAACAGGTTACCGAGCAATTGTTTCATGCTGTTCGCGTCAGCCTCGACCAGGAAGTCCTGTTCGTCATTTAAATCAAGCTGCAAACTGTGTTGCTCCGTTGCTGCTTGATAAAATTGAATTTGTTCTTTGACGATTTCTTTAAGATCAAAAATCTGTTTGTCATACTCTTGTTTTCCTGATTCCATCCGCTGGACATTTAAGAAGTCGCTGACGAGATCGGTCAGACGTTTTGATTCATCATGAATCGTCTGCACGTACCGTTTGTTCCGTTCCGGATCTAAATCACGTTTTAACATCAACTCCGTAAAGCCGTAAATCGAAGAGAGGGGTGTTCTGAGCTCATGCGAGACCGTCGAGACGAGTTCGGATTTGACGCGGTCGACTTCTGTCTCTGCCGTGACATCACGGAAGACAAGAATCGTTCCTTTGGAATGGTCCCCGTGCGCAATCGCTTCGGCGTAAACTTGAATGAAATATTCGCCTTGGTCGATCGACAAGGAAAACATCCCTTCTGGAATCTCACCGGATAAGACTTCTTCAAAGTATGCTTCAAAGGCTTCTTTCTGATCCATCTGCTCAAACATCGTCTCGGGTCGAACTTCAAGGAACGTCATCGAGTCGTTATCTTCCTCGACCTGCAACGACTGGAAGATATCGAATAAGGCTTGGTTTCCTAAAATCGTCTTTTCCTCATGTTTGATGTAAAGAATCGCTTCCCGAACGGAATTCAGCAGTTGTGCCGTCTCTTTTCGTTCGTATTCCATCTGTTCATAGAGCGACATCCGCATCAATGAAATCGCGATCTGTTTTGAGAACGATTCGAGTTCCGCTAAATCCTTTTGATTGAATGGTGCATCAAAACGTGCCAGATAAAGACAGGCAATCAGCTCTTCTTTCGCCGGATCCACGATTGGGATGACCCCTTCATAGACATGATACGGGTACTTGATGAGATCGTCGTTTGCGACCTTTTTCGCAGAATGTGCCGTTTCTTTTGAAATCATGACCCGTTTTAAAAGTAACGATTCCGTCTTTAAGCTCTCTTGCTGATCTTCTGTCATCTCTTTTGGTACGACTTGGGCGATTTCATTATTCTTGATCAGTAAGAGCGCTCCGAACTCCGTCTTCGTCAGACGAACAATCGTACTAATGACGGATGAATAATCGAATAAACTCTCTTTTGACGCAAGTGTCTCAATTAGTTCATTGCGATCCTGTAAATGAAGCTCATTCGTCCGTGTCACTTCGAGTGCTTGTTCGAGTTCATTTTGCTTTTGTTGGAGGATCTTTTGATTGTGCTCCATCTCTTGGTTCTTCGTTGACAATTCCGCATGTTGAGATGAGATCGAACGCGCCATGCGATAAAACGATGCCGTCAATTGACCGACTTCATTCTGACTATCGACGTCATGTTCGAGCGAAATCGACTTTCCTTCCGCAAGACGCCGACTTTTGACGTTCAGCTCTTGAAGCTGTGATGTCACTCTGTCAATCAGCGGTCGAACGATGAACAAAAGACAAAATAAAAAAATCATCAAATTCAAGAACCAGAACCATTGCGTCTTTTGTAACTGGTCAAGTACTTGTTCCTTCGTCCGTCCTGCAGCGTTATCCACATATAAATAACTGGCAACCGATGTGATGACACTTAGTGCAAAGACACTATAGAAAATTGCCATCAACTGTCTGCCTAATTTCTCAGTCATCCAGTGTTTCATATTCATAAATCCTCCTAGCCATAAGTTGCCTTTCGTTCAAGATCGTTTCCTCCTCATCCGTTATCACCTAATGATTCCCGGAAACATCTATCTTGAATCCTTTAGAGTCAGGTAGGTGAGAGTCCAATCCCGGTCACAAGGGCGATGGCATCGACAATCTGTCCTTTTGTCAGATCGTCCGTCTTAATCTGCCGACTGAACAGGGGATCGGATAGTTGACGTAATCGTTGCTTCGCTTGTTTTCCACCCCACGAATTCGGATGCTCGAGACGACTGATGAGTCGGCGTTTGACGGTCGTCTCCTTTGCCATCAGTGCGATATGACGGACATCATGTCCACTATCGCGTAACGTTCCGATGATTTCCTGAAAATACTCCGGGTTCGTCAAGGTCATCGGCACGATGATTCGGGCATCTTCCGTATTGAGCTGTTCGAGAAGTTGCCGATTAAACGTGCGCCAAAGCGGTTCATCCTGAAAATCGTCCTTGTTTTCCGGCAGTTGTGCCCGTAAAAAATACCCCGTCTCTTCCGGATCAAAAATGTACGAGCCTTTCCAGCGCTGTTGTAATCCCTTTGCCGCCGTCGTCTTACCGACGCCAAACGTACCGTTAATCCAGATGATCATCTTGTTTTCCCTCCACTCTGTTTTCTGTTGTACTATACTGCAAAAGCGCTCGACAAGTTTCAATCGGTTAAAAAAACACTCTGCTTGATAACAGAGTGTTCAGCCATATAACCATGTAATGAAAAAGGGAGCAACCACACTGGCGCAAACTGCCGTCAAGACCATCGTCAACAGCCCGACCGCCCCTTCGCGTTGATCGAGACTCATTGATTTCGTTGCGCCCATGACATGGGCGATTGATGCCAAGCCGACTCCGCGGCTGACAAAGTGACGAATCTTCAGTCCCGTCATGAGCTTCGGACCAACAATCGACCCAGTCAGTCCCGTCAATAAAACGAATGCTGCCGTCAGCGTCGTCGTTCCACCAGCTTTTTGAGAGATCGCCAAGGCGACGGGTAACGTGACCGATTTCGGTAATAAAGCGAGATTCGTCGTCCGTTCCAGATGAAGCAATAGACCAAGTAACAGATCAGAGCTCATGGCGATACATGTTCCAAGCAAAACACCCAGTCCGATTTCCGGTAGAAAACGCCGTACATGATGCCGGACACGGTAGAGCGGAATCGCAAATGCCGTGATTGCCGGACCAAGCATCTTTGATAGATATTGACCACCTTGCATGTATTCCGCATGTGAGACTCCCGTATTGACGAGAATTAAGATCAGAACAGCCGTCACCGTCAGGATTGGTAACGTCCAGACACGAGGATACCGTTGATAGATGAACATCGCGATACTGAACAATAAAATCGACAGGAGAATCCAAAATAGGGCCTCATTCATGTCGTGTCACCGCCTCTTTTCGGTATGCTAGCCGATCAACGATATAGGCTGACCCGACTAACGTCAGCAAGCTGCTGACGACGACAATCAATACGACCTGTAATCCGGACGTCCGGAGAAATGCCGTATAATCCATGATTCCAGACAGTGCCGGAACAAAGAACAACGGCATGACGAACAGAAGGAATGTCCCGCCCCGTTCAACGGCGACGAGCGGAATGAGGCGGCTTTTTAACGCCACATATAATAGAATCAAGCCGATGATATTTCCAGGCAACGGTAAATCAAAAGTGTAGCTCACCCAGTCCCCGCTGAGTGAAAAACAAAAAATGAGTGCAATTTGTGCAATGATTTGAATGATACGCATGATGCGTGAAAGCATGATACAGGACCCCTTGTTAACAGTTTCGGGTTTTATTATCCGCCTCTTTTCCGTAACAATCAATGAAATTTAATTAATCAAGTGAAGTAACCGTTCTCATACAAATTCACGTCATGTTTGTACTAGGACAAAATGATGAATCCTAGTGTGTCGCAGTACAAAAATAGACGACACCTTGAACGGTATCGCCTATTTGTATTACATGACTCGTTTGAACAGCTTCTCAAGTTCATACGTCGTCCATTCGATGATGACCGGACGTCCGTGGGGGCACGTGAACGGCATCTGTGTCTGAGCCAGATCGGCGATCAATCGGCGCATCATCTCCTCATTCAGTGGATGATTCGCTTTGATTGATTTCTTACATGCCATCATGATGGCGGCATCTTCCCGGTACGTCTCAAGATCGATTTTTCGCTTCATCAACGCTTCATCAAGTAACTCCTGAATCGTCTCTTCTTGGCGATGGGACGGGAACCAGGTCGGAACTTCTCGGACGATGAAACTTTGAGGACCGAATGCTTCAAACTCGATTCCGACATCTTTCAGCAACGGAAGGACCTCATCCATTCGTTTCATGTCGTCCGACGAAATTTCAAACGTGTACGGAAGCAATAATTGCTGCCGTTGCTCCGGTGGTCGACCGAACATGACCTTATACGTCTCGTATTTGATTCGTTCCTGTGCTGCATGTTGATCAATCATATACATCCCGTCTTCCCCGGCACAGACGATATAGGACGAATGCAATTGTCCGATGACGTCAAGATGCGGAAAACGCGGACGCGCAGGTGGTTCCTCGATGGGTGCGGCAAACTCCTGCTTGACCGATTCGCTCGGCTCGAACAGGTTGTCCTCATGACCAAATGGCAATGGGTTTTCTACCGCTGGTCGCTCATCTTGCGTTTTTTTCGGAATCGGATAATTCCAGACTGCCCGTGAAGACGTCTCTTCGACCGGCTCCGCAACGTAGGAAAAGTCGAGTTTTTCCTGGCTACTCGGATCTTTTTTCGGTTTCGGTGGCGTCACTTTCGGAATCAACGTTTCTCGGCTGAGCGTCATCTTGATCGTCTCCTGGATCAACTGGCAGAGCTCCATCTCTTTTGAAAGACGGACTTCCCGTTTCGCCGGGTGGACGTTGACGTCGATCAGGAGCGGATCCATTGTCACTTCGATGACGGCAATCGGATAACGTCCGATTGGTAGTAACGTATGATAACCGTTCAAGACCGCTTGCGTCAGCGCAAAATTTTTGACCGAACGACCATTGAGAATCAACGTGATGTAATTCTTCGAGGCGCGGGTCACTTCCGGTTTGACGAGATGGCATGTCAGTTGATAGTCAGCGTTTGATCCTTTTGCAATCAGTGTTCCCTGGATCGTTTGGTGACCGTAGACGCTCGCCAGTGCTTGCCGGACGTCTCCTGATCCGTTCGTCTGGATCAATGCCTTCCCTTCATGGGTTGCCCGGAGTTTGACGTCCGGATGAGCAAACGCCATCCGGTTCAACACGTCCGTGATTGCCGCAAGCTCTGTATGTGTTGTCTTCAAATACTTCAGCCGAGCCGGTGTATTGAAGAAGAGATTTTCAACCGTCAACTCCGTTCCCCGGTTCATCGCCGCTGGTGTCCGCTGAACGACCGTCCCGTACTCAAGTGTCACTTGAATTCCTTCCGCGTCCTCGCGTTTTGTCTTAAGCGTCACTTTACTGACAGAGGCGATCGAGGCAAGGGCCTCTCCGCGAAAACCAAGTGTCTTAATCCGGAATAAGTCATGTTCGTCCTTGATTTTACTCGTTGCGTGACGGACAAAAGCCAGTTCGGCGTCATCCGGGTAAAATCCGTGCCCGTTGTCGCGGATCGTCATCCGTTTCATTCCCGCTTCTTCAAGCTCGACATCGATTTGGGTCGCACCGGCATCCAGTGCGTTCTCGACCAGTTCCTTGACGACCGATGCGGGTCGTTCGACTACTTCTCCCGCCGCGATCCGGTTCGCTAAACTATCCGATAATTCACGAATGATTCCCACTGCATTCTCCTCACTTTCTTGCTTCGGCTTGTAGACGGTACAGCGTATTCAGTGCCTCGAGTGGCGTCATGTTGATTAAATCAAGACTCGCCATCGTCTCACGCAGAGGATCCGCTTCTGAGAACAGACTGAGTTGATCAATCGGTTCCTCCTGAACAGGAGCTTTGACAGGTGCCGTGACCGGAACAGGCTCTACCTGTTCGAACTCGGACAAGAGGACTTGCGCCCGCTCGATCAAACTATCTGGTAAATCAGCTAATCGCGCGACGTGGATTCCGTACGATTGATCGGCTTTTCCGTCGCGTACTTCATGCAAGAAGACGACGCGTCCATCCTGTTCGACGGCACGGACGTGAACGTTTGCTAGTCGATCAATCGATTCCTCAAGCACCGTCAGTTCATGATAATGGGTCGAAAACAGTGTCTTCGCTCCGACATGCCGGGCAATGTGTTCAACGATCGCTTGCGCCAGTGCCATCCCGTCGTACGTCGAGGTCCCACGACCGATTTCATCTAACAGGATCAACGACCGATCCGTTGCACGCGTCAAGGCTTCTTGTGTTTCGACCATCTCGACCATGAACGTCGACTGTCCACTGACGAGATCGTCCGCCGCCCCGATCCGGGTGAAGATTTGATCAAAAATTGGCAGTTCCGCTTGAGCAGCCGGTACGAACGAGCCGATTTGGTGCAGTAAGGCAATCAAGGCGAACTGTCGCATATAGGTTGATTTACCGGACATGTTCGGTCCCGTGATCAACAGCATCTCGCGCCCTTCGTTTAAGGTGATGCCGTTTGCGACATATTCACCGCGCGGTAAGACCGTCTCGATGACCGGGTGACGTCCTTGCTGAATATCAACCGTTCGTCCCGTCGTCGTGATGGGTCGGACGTAGTCATGTGTCTCAGCGATTTCCGCCAGTGCAACGAGGACGTCGAGTTCCGCGATCCGGCGACTGACCCGTTGTAAACTTTCGATATGTCCTTTAACTTCATCGCGCACCCCGCAGAAGAGATCGTACTCGAGTGTGACACTTTTTTCTTCCGCACCTAAGATCAACGCTTCTTTTTCTTTTAATTCCGGTGTGATATAACGCTCAGCATTGGCAAGTGTCTGCTTCCGTTCATACCGTCCTTCCGGCAACAGCTTGGCATTGGCACGCGATACCTCGATATAGTAGCCGAAGACGCGGTTGTAGCCGATCTTCAACGTCTTGATGCCAGTTGCAGCCCGTTCGCTTGCTTCAAGTGTCGCAAGCCACGTTTTTCCGTCTTTTGAAGCGACGAGTAACTCGTCGAGGTCTGGGGAATAACCGGACTTGATCATGCCACCCTCTTTCGTTGAGATCGGTGGGGCTTCAACAAAAGCACGATCAAGTAGATCGCTCAACTCATCGTGCGGATCGAGTCCGAGACTGAGTTGACCGAGACGTTCACTCATCATCTCCTCAAGCGCTGATTGAATGCGGGGAATCAACCGCAACGTCGACTTCAATTGAACGAGGTCGCGCGCAGACGCTGTTCCATACCCGACTTTCGCGACGAGTCGCTCGAGATCATAGACTTCGCGTAACGTATCTTTTAATTGCTGACGTTCGAAATAGTGTTGCAACAATTCCTCGACAGCATCGAGTCGTTCCGTGATGACGTGTTCCGATAACAACGGTTTTTCTAACCAACGTTTCAGCATCCGTCCGCCCATCGCTGTACCTGTCACGTCAAGTAGACCAAGCAACGAACCCTTTTTATCTCCTGTCCGTGCCGAGCGAACGAGCTCGAGATTCTTGACCGTATTCGGCTCGAGCTGCATGTAATCGCTCGCCTCATAAACGACGGCAGGCTGCAGATGCGTCAACGCCCGTTTTTGTGTATCGTGCATGTAGGCATAGAGGACGGCAAAAGCTTCCGCTTGCGCCGTATCGATCGCGCGGTCGCCGTGTGGATGCGACTCCCGCCGCGCACTGCGCGTCAATGGAATTCGTAAGTGTGCGAGTGCTGTCTCATGTTCTTCTGTCGTGACGATGATTTCTCGTGGCAGGATGATGCTCAGTTCCTTGACTACACCTTCGAGTGTTGCGACGCTTGTCAAGGCACTCTCACCTGTCGAGACATCTCCGCGGGCAATCCCAAACCGACCGTCCTGTTCGACGACCGCGACTAAGTACCGATTCTCTTTTTCCGTCAGGGTGGACATCAACGTCCCCGGCGTGATGACTTGGATGACTTCACGTTTGACGAGTCCTTTCGTCAACTTCGGGTCCTCGACTTGATCACAGAGCGCCACTTTATAACCACGTTCGATCAACTGTTCGATGTAGCCGTTCGCTGCGTGATGGGGCACGCCGCACATCGGAATCGGATGCTCGGCGTTCTTGCCGTTTTTCGCCGTCAGCGTCAACTCCAGCTCATGAGCGACCTTTTTGGCGTCTTCAAAGAATAATTCGTAAAAATCACCGAGCCGATAAAACAAGAAGGCGTCCGGATAATCCGCCTTGATCGAGAAGTATTGTTTCATCATCGGTGTGTTGTGTACTGCTTCCATTCTTCCACCTCATTCGTAGAAAAAGCCGACGGATGTCCGTCGGCTTTTCGTTCATTTCGTGATTAGTAGCCGCAACCGCCGCTTTTGTTTTCTGCTGCCATGCCGCTCCCTGTCTTACCAGCGAGAACATCCCCGTCCGTCGCTTCGATGATTTGATCCGTAATCCCGTTCGAGATCGTCACCGTGATGTATTGGAGAAGTCCGTTGACTTCTTCTTGTGTTTCTTGGAACTGTTGGACGACAGGCATCTCATCGAGTTCAGCGAACAATTTATCGAGCTTCGCTTCGACACGTGCGAGTGCTTCTGTTTTGCCGTAATGTTGGCAGTTGACTGCCTCTTTTTGAAGGAACTTGATTTGTTTCATCATCTTTTGGACTTTTTCATTCCCGTTGATGTTGGCTTCCGCCGCTTTGAATCGTTCTACTTCCTGTGTCTCTGAAATCATTTTGGCGATTTCATTGGCTTTTTCGATGATTTGTTCATCTGTATACATCCACATTCGTCCCCTCTATCGTTAGCGAACACGTCGCTTCCCTTAGCATTCTGAACGATTGCTCGTTCTGTCGCATTCATTATACCGTTCTCGCGATAGAGTGACAAGAATAGTTCCTTATTCGATTGAACGCCATAACAGATACGCCGCATGACTGCGAACAGGAGCGAATTCTTCTGCCAGGCGTGTCGCTTCTTCCACCGACGGCCGGAATCCGAGTAACCGTTCGAAAGCGCGTAAAATCCCGATATCCGATGCCGGAAATAGATCCGGACGACCATACCCGAACATCAGGACGTTTTGAACCGTCCATGGTCCGACACCTTTTAATGCAATCAGGGTCTCAGCGATTTCTGCGTCGGTCGCTGTCGCCAAGCCGTCATAATCAATCGCTGCCGTTGCTACGCCGAGTAAATAATCGGCTTTACGTCCTGATAGTTGCAGAGCGAGCAAGTCCTCCCGACGTGCAAGCGCTAGTTGACGTGGTGTCGGCGGGAGAACGATTCCGTCTTGGACCGTCCCGAACGTACGAAAGACGCGTTCCGTCAGCGTATGCGCAAATGATAGATTGATTTGTTGATGAATGATCGAGCGAATCAAGGCCGTGAACGGCGAATGATCCAGCACGAGTCGTTCGTCGCCGAATTGTTCGACGATCGCGTGCAACGACGTCGCCTTGAGACGCTGCGCAGGATTCGGCTCACTGAGTCGAAAGCGTCGCTTGAGTTGCGTCAGCACCGGGATGTGCGGTCCTGAACCGTCAATCCGTAACGTGTGAGAGTCGATGGCTTCCATCGTCGTGATGTACGCCTGTTCGTCGATGAAGACCGGAACGACAAGACGCCCCTTGTGTTCGACTTGCAACGGATCTTCCGTCAGACGGGACACGATTCCTTTAAAATCAATCGCTTCCGGCAAGGTCAGGTCATGCGTCCACCCGCTCATCCGACGAATACCTTAATCGCACCAAGGATCAATCCGATGATGAATCCACACAATGCTCCATTGACCCGGATCCATTGCAAGTCACTTCCGACTTTGTCTTCAATCATATGAATCAGTGTTTCGGTGTCGAAGCGGTTCAAGTTCTCACGGACCAGTCCACCGATTTTTTGGTGATTTTGTTCGACGAAGCGAACGAGTTGCTCTTTCATCCACTGATCACTGCTATCCTTGAATGTCGGATGCTGTTCCCAGTCGTCTAAGGCACGCGAGAGCATCGGCATTGCCCGTTCCGTCCAAAAGGCATCTGACATCAAGTAGCGTTCGAGCTCGATCAAACCGGCATCATAAGCACGTTCAATGACTGGAACGAAATCAAACCGGTCGACTTCACTCGCCTTCCAGGCATCGATTTTCGCGAGACGCTCTTCATCAATTGACAACTGTGCCAAATTACGACGCAGATGATCGAGAATCGCTAAACGATTCGGATGATGGACGTGTCGCATGTCTTGAATGACCGTCAGCAGGACACCTTGAATGACCAGACTGAGCTTTTCTTCCGAATAGACTTTCTGCACGGTTCGGGCCGTCACTCGCAGGAACGTGTTTTTTTCCTGATCAATCATCGCCGTATAGGCAAGACGTCCAATCTGGTCACGAATGATCGGATCTTCGAGCAGACGTTGCCCATAGTCTAGCAACTGATCCATCAGCCATTCATCAAGACGCCGTTCTTCATTCAATTCCATCGCCCGGACAGCCAGCCGCTTCGAGGGATAGGCTTTGATCGTCTCCGTTAGTCGTGTATCTGCGAATTCAAGAATCGCCTCTTTTGGTAGTTTCCGGATCAGACCGATCAATAGTTCGGTGACGGTCGCTCGAAACGCAGGCAGGACCAGAATCGAACGTAAGATTTTGATGACACGGTCCGCGAGCGTCATGTGCTGTAGTTTATTGACGATACTTTCTTTATTCAATAAGTCCGTCTCGAGCATATGAACGATCGACTCAATGACCCGTTCCCGATTTTTCGGCAATAGGTTCGTATGGGGAATCTTTAAGCCAAGCGGGTGGCGAAACAATGCCGTGATCGCGAACCAGTCGGCAATCCCGCCAACAAGTCCGGCTTCAAAACCACTCTGGAGCCAAAAGATCCACGCATTTTCTTTAAATGGCAATGAGACGACGAATCCGACCGCCATGAAAATCAACGAGACGGTCGCTAGCCGCCGTGTCGATGTTTTAGGTTGTTCAAGTGATGACACATCGTTTCCTCCTTCAATTGAGTCACTTATTTGTCTTACGAATCGAAATCCAATTAGGTTTCGACACGAAAGAGCCCCAGTCATTGACTGGGACTCCCTATGTACTTAAAACGTGTATTCACCAAAACGGTCGCCATCCCATGTCGCGGTTGCCGTTGAGACAAAATAGACCAGTCCGTTGCCGAATGTATTTTCCATCAAAGAGACCAATTGGTGTCCGTTCGTCTGTTCGACGAACGCTAATCGGACTTCTTCCTTCCCTTGATAAATCCGTTCGTAGACACTTAAACCGCGTGCATTGAGAAACGTACGTGCCGACTCGAATTCAATCGGACCGACTTCAGGTCGCCGTTCCTGAATGAACGACTGGCATTTTTGCTCGAATGTCTCCATGGTTTTTCACTCCTTCTCTCTTTTTCTGTTCATGGATATCATCTTCCCGACTCTTCCTCATCATAATCCTCAAATGTGAAAAAAGCGACGGATGCGTCGCTTCTTTCATCTTTTTACAACGATTTCTCATATTTTGACACCAAACTGTCGAGCCACGTGAATCGCCGACGTCGTTGCCCCGATCGTTCCGGCTCCCGGAAAAATCGTGTCACCGATTGCAAAGAAGTGATCGATGCCGGTCCGAAACGGTGCCGCGAACAAGAGACTTGTACTTGGTCGCTGCGGATACCCGCCGACTCCGCCGTCCGGTCGGAACGTATAACGGACCCATGCTCCCGGTCCACCCGGATGGCGTTCGATCGCCTGTTGCGCGAATCCGGGAAACTGCTGCTCAAGAATCGCTTCAAAGATCGCCGACATCGTCTTGACTTGTTCCGCGTAACGTTCCCGGTCCGTCCGATCAAAGGCACCGATCGGCACATGACATGACATCGTCAGCGTCCGTTGACCGACTGGTGCGCGTAAGCGGTCATCCTTACGAGAGAGGGAGATGAACGCGTGACCTGAAGGTAAGGACGGATCATGGACTTGACGGAACGCTTCGTCCGATTGGATGATGGCCTCCGGAATCGCGGCGTAATACGTAAAGGTGGCCCACTGCTGTAACTTTTCCTGGCGACGGTACGTCCGTCGTAGCGTTCGTTTCATATCCGTACTGACGACTTCCCGGATGCCTTCCAGCGGAACGGCGCAAATCACAGCATCGGCAAGCATCAAGCGTCCTCGGCGATCCTCGATCAAAAATCCATCCGGTGTCGTTCGAACTGAGGTGACCTTTCGTCCAAGCAGACACGTCGCCCCATGTGCCTCAGCTATCTCTTTTAACTGCTCGGCAAGCCGGTATAAGCCGCCCGGAACATAATAGGCACCTTCATGGTAGATGGATAAGGCAACGGCTCCGAGTAAAGCAGACGCTTCCTTCCCGGTCTGCATACTGTCGAGCAGGATACCATCGATCACCTGCGCAAACACCGTTTCCGCTAATCCGTGCTTGCGTAACAGATGACCGATCGTCAAGGGGAAATACGGTAAGAGGACGACACTTTTCGCGTGACGAATTAATCGTCGTACGTCAGAGAAATCTTGAAGTGGCAATGCCGGCAGTTCTGCCATCAACGGACGAATCGCTTCATGAATCTGTTCGATTTCGCTGAAAAAGGCACGGATGGACGACGCCTGCTCCGGAAAATGCGAAGTCAACTCAGTCAGGAACGCAAGACGATCCTGATAATAATGAATCGTATGTTCCCCGACGCGAATCGTCATGACGTCTTCAAGCGGTTCGACACGGTGTGTCACACCGAGATGGTCGAGAACGCGGGCATGAATACCGCCCGCCTCGAATCCCATCCCGAGGGTCGCCCCGACCGGATAGGTCAAATCACGCCGGGTGAACTTTCCGGCGGATCCGCCCCACTCTCGACTCCCTTCGAGAAGTGTGACAGCATGACCTTCCTGCGCGATCAGCGCAGCAGCTGTAAGACCGGCGATCCCACCTCCGATGATGGCGACATGTTTCATGTTGGCTCCTCCTCCGTAATTTGATTTTCTTTAAACAGGAAATTGCGCATCTCCCGGAAGACGGGTTCCCGGCGGTGAATCGTAAAGTGATCGTACTTATAGGATTTCGTTTGGATATTATCGGTATAGTTTTCAAGCGCAAACGAACTCTTCAAGGAAACGAGGTTGAAGTCGCCTCCCTTGGCACCGAAGGAATAGACGAGTACATCCCGCGGCCACGTCTCAAGCCGTTGCGTCAGGTTATTCATCGCCGCCGACCCCTTCGCAAGGTCCCGAAGAGCCGGACTATTCGTGTTCATCCCGAGTGGGGCAAGCGTCAATCCGAGTTTCGCATAGTCTGATCCGGCGATCGGAGCATCGAGGGTGACGATCTTACGGATTTGATACGGCATTTCTTCCTGCAGCGTATAGGCGACGACATCAACACCGCCCATACTATGCCCGACGAGTTGAATGTCGGAGAAGGTCGCTTTCTGCTTCCGATCGTATTCATCAATCGCTGCGTTCAGCCATTTTTGCTGTTCTGCAAGACTCGCTTCATCGTCTGCAAAGACAATCCGGACGAGTGGATAGCCGGTCGGTGACGGTTTGACGATACACGTCGCCTTTCCGGAACGCGTCACGTCGCAGCGTCCTCCATCGTCCGCCACTTTTTTATCCGTGAAGTTCCGGATCAATGGAATGAATGTCCGTTCCGTCCCGAACAGACCATGGACGAGAAATGTCGGTACGACCTCGCTTTTCCCTTCCGTAATGATCTGCCGTGTCGGGGGTGGTGCACTGGATGTATCCTCGGCGAACAGCCACCAGGCACCTCCACCGATGATCAGACAGACGAGCAAGGAAATGCCGACGGTCTTCAACTGTTGCCGACGCAACCGGCGCACCCGGTGGAAGACCCAGTAAAGGAATAACCCGACCCCGATCAACAGGATGATTCCGGTGATGATCCAACCGGTCGGATTGGGGACATAAGCAATCAGTTGCAGTTGATTTGCTTTTGTACCATATAATTTCCACGAGACATCATGATAGTTCGACCAGTCGATTTTCTCTCCGTTTTGCAGTCCAATTACTTTCGGTCCATGGAGATTGATTTCGATATCTGCCTGCCGGATATAGCGGTCTGCCAGTTTCTTCACCTGTCCTGTCGGGTGGTATCCTTTAATGTTCAAGCGGTCGATACTGAGGTCGATGTTTGTATCAAGTCGGTACGTATCAAACCAGAACCCGTCCGATTTTTTCATATCAAATGTCGTATCAGGAGGAATGAGAATCCCGCCGATTCCGGTCTTCCACTCATCCTTGATCGACGTCATATCCTTGAAGTTCGCGAAGGTTTTCTGCATCCGGATGCCTTCGAAGTCATCTTTCGTTTTGAATGTCTTCGCTGCGTAGCCGTTTTTCTCGGCCTGTTTGACGTAGCTGCCCCAGTCCGGATTCAGGTTTAATAAACGAGCGACCGGGTGTTCCTTTGCTGCGTATGTTGTCTTTAAGGTGACGCTTTGGTCGGTATGGATCGTTGCATCATACTGGATGCGAATACAGCCCCCAAGGAGCAGTGTCAGCATCAAAAAAGAGAGTACAATCCCCTTCTTCTTCATACTCATCAGGTCACATCCTTTCCTCCTTCGTATTCCCTATCTCGAGAAAGTAAAAACGACCGAAAAACAATTTCCGTCTGCCCGTTGCCGGACGCACAGCAGGCAGCGGGTCGACGACCCACTGCCTGAAAGTATGCGGACGCATTTCGTCCGTGATTCGCATTAACCAATCAAGTTTAATGCACGACCGACTTTTTCGAATGCTGCAAGAGCTGTCGTTAAGTCTTCGCGTGTGTGTTCAGCCGTCACGATCGTCCGTACACGAGCTTTTCCTTTGGCGACGGTCGGGAAGGCGATTCCTTGAGCGAAGATACCTTCTTGACGCAAGCGGTCCGACAATTCGTGGCATCGTGCCTCATCACCGACGATGACCGGTGTGATCGGCGTCGTCGACGTACCGATATCGAAGCCAAGATCCCGGAGTCCTTGTTTGAAGAATTCCGTGTTTTCCCACAGGCGATCAAAGAGAACCGTCTCTTCTTCCATGACACGGAGTGCTTCCCGGTTTGCTTCGACGACTGCGGGTGGATGTGATGTCGAGAACAGGAACGGGCGTCCTTTATGGATCAAGTAATCTTTGACGTGCTGTTCACACGCAACGTAACCGCCGAGAACACCGATCGCTTTTGAGAGCGTACCGACCTGCAAGGCAACACGACCGTCAAGACCGAAGTGATTGACCGTACCGCGCCCTGCTTTCCCAAGTACACCTGAAGCATGGGCATCATCGACCATGACGAGCGCGTCATACCGCTCGGCTAATTCAACGATTTCCGGAAGTGGTGCGATGTTCCCGTCCATCGAGAAGACACCGTCCGTGACGACGAGACGTGTCCGTGCATCTTGTGTTTCTTGTAATGCTGCTTCGAGATCCGCTAAGTCGACGTGTTTATAGATCCGGCGTTTTGCTTTCGTCAGACGGATTCCATCGATGATTGAAGCGTGATTCAACTCATCCGAGATGACGACGTCTTCCGGACCGAGCAGTGCCGATAAGACACCGAGATTCGTTGCGAATCCAGACTGGAAGACAAGTGCTGCTTCCGTGTGCTTGAATGTCGCGAGTTCCCGTTCAAACGCTTGGTGCATCTCGAGCGTTCCGGCAATCGTTCGAACCGATCCGGTTCCGGCACCAAACGTGCGCGCTGCTTCTGCCGCTTGTTCAGCGAGACGTGGATGCGCTGCGAGTCCGAGGTAGTTGTTCGACGACAGTTGGATCAATTCCTTCCCGTCAATCGTCACGCGGTTATGTTGCGCGCTTTCGAGTGCCACGAGGTTGCGGAACGTGCCCGCTTGTTTCATCTCTTCTAGTTCTGTTCGTAAGTGTTCAAATCCCATTAATTCGTCCCCCTTGGTTGTAATACGACTTTTCCGCATTTCCCTTGACGCATCAATTCAAATCCTTCTTCGAACCGCTCGAGCGGCAACGTGTGTGTGATTAACGGTCGGACATCAACTTTTCCACTCGATAAGAAAGCAGAGACTTGACTCCATGTCTCATACATCTTCCGACCGGTGATGCCTTGGACACGAACGCCTTTAAAGACGACATGGTTCGTCAAATCGATTTCGACCGGTTTGACCGGCAAACTGAGGATGTTGACATCCCCACCTGCCGTCACCATTTCAAATGCTTGACGAATCGCAACAGGATGACCACTCATCTCACAGACGACATCAATCCCGTCGCCGTCCGTCATCCGCTCAATCCGCTCCAGGACATCGTCATGACGTGAATCGATCACGACATCCGCTCCCATCGTCCGTGCGAGCTCAAGACGATACGGATTGACGTCGATTGCGACGACTTCTGCCGCACCGGCTGCTTTTGCGACGGAGACTGCCATCAGACCAATTGGACCACAACCGACGATCGCGACCGTTTTGGCACTGACATCACTTGCAAGGACCGTATGAACGGCATTACCCATCGGCTCTTGAATCGAAGCGATTCCTGCTGGCATATCTTCCGGGTTGACCCAGAGGTTTTCTTCCGGCATGACGACGTATTCCGCAAAACAGCCTTGTGTATCGACACCGATGATCTTCGTGTTCTTACAGATATGGTATTGCCCACGTAGACACTGTTTACATTGATGGCAGACGATATGCGTCTCCGCCGAGACACGGTCACCGAGTTTCAAGCGTTTCGTGCCTTCTCCAAGCTCAACGACTTCGCCTGAGAACTCGTGACCGAAGACATACGGTGGATTGACACGCGAGGCTGCCCACGCGTCCCACTCATAGATATGCACGTCCGTCCCGCAAATCGATGTGGCCTCGACACGAATCAAGACTTCTCCACGACTTGGTACGGGTACCGGTACTTCTTTCAGTGTCGCACCGAATCCGCGCTCTTCTTTGACAAGCGCGCGCATCGTTTTCGTCGTTGTTGTCTCTTCTACCTTCGTTACTAATTTCGTCATCTTTCCCCGACTCCTTCGCGGAAGTTCACGTTTTTTATATGTGGCGAACTTCCAAATGTTTAGCATCCCCAAAAAACCAAACACATCTTTCCTCTATCTTACATGAATTCTGCCGCTAGTTTACCGAATGTTTCTTCGTTCAACTCAAGATCGGCATAGGCGAGTCCTGATTCCTGATAACCGTCGATTTGTGACTGGTAATCAGGACGTGTCTCATCCTGATAGATCAATCCCATGACGAGTCCGTCGTGCGCATGAACGGTTTGTTTCGCAAGATCCAAGTTCGACGGATCGTATCCTTCGATGTCGGACAGCTTCGTCAAGTTCTGTTTGAACCAATCGTACGTATTGACCTTGTTGAACGTGACGCATGGACTAAAGACGTTGATGAAGGCAAATCCTTTATGTGCCGTCGCTTGCTCGATCAGTTGCGTCAAGCCCTTCAAATCGTTCGAGAAGCTTTGGGCAACGAACGTCGCGCCTGCCGTCAAGGCGAGTTCAACCGGTGAAACACTCTTTTCGATCGACCCTTTTGGCGTCGATTTCGTCTTGAACCCGGGTGCAGAAGTGGGTGACGTCTGACCCTTAGTTAAGCCGTAAATCTGATTGTCCATGACGATATACGTCATGTCGACATTGCGTTTGAACGCATGAATCGTATGCCCCATGCCGATCGCAAAGCCATCACCATCGCCACCTGACGCGATGACCGTCAGTTCACGGTTCGCCATCTTGACACCTTGGGCGATTGGCAGAGAACGTCCATGAACGCCGTGGAAGCCATACGTATTGATATAACCGGAAATCCGACCGGAACAGCCGATTCCGGAAATCAGTGCCAGCTCCTCTGGTTCAAGACCGACATTTGCAACAGCGCGCTGAATCGCCGCTTGAATCGAGAAGTCTCCACATCCCGGACACCAGTTTGGTTTGACATCATTTCTAAAATCTTTAAAGGTTGCCATGATATACCCCTCCTACGACCTGCTCGACGACCTCTGCTGGGTAGAACGGATCGCCATTGAATTTCAGGATATGCTCGATCTTCGACGCATGTCCACAGTTCATCTGGATCAGTTTCGCCAGTTGTCCCGTTGCGTTGTACTCGACGACGATGACTCGTTTTGCCCGCTCTAAGTGAGGCGTGACGAGTTCGCTTGGGAGCGGATGGACTTGACGGATGTGCAAGTGATCAACCTTGATTCCTTGTGCTTCGAGTCGTGGCATGATCTCTTCGATCGTTCCACGCGTCGAGTTGAAACCGACGAATAAGATATCCGGTTCTGCGTGGTGCTCTGTTACGAGAACGGCATCAGGTAGACGGAATGTGTTCAGCTTACGGAGTCGTTTCGTCATCTGATCGACACGGTTCTTCGTCGCTTCCGAAGGACGCCCTTCCTCGTTGTGCTCAACACCCGTCACGTGGTGGATTCCGTGCTTCATACCAGGAATGACACGTGGACTAACCCCGTCTTCTGTCACTTCGTAGCGTTTGAAGTACGCTTTCCCTTCAAGTTCCGGTAAGTCTTCCTGGATCAACTTTCCGCGACGGATCTCAACGCGTGACATATCTGGTGGTTCGACCGATTGTTTCCCGAGCGACAGCATTAAATCCGTCAACAAAATGACGGGACACTGATATTCTTCCGCGATATTGAAGGCCTCTGCTGCATCGTAGAACGCTTCCTCGACCGTTGACGGTGCCAGAACGACCTTCGGAATCTCGCCGTGCGTGCTGTAGATCATCGCCATCAAGTCCGATTGTTCCTGTTTCGTTGGTAGACCGGTTGACGGACCACCCCGTTGTGTATCGACGATCACGAGCGGTGTTTCCGTCATCCCGGATAACCCGATCGCTTCCGCCATTAACGATAGTCCTGGACCGGCAGATGCCGTCAAGGCACGGACACCCGCGTAGTTGGCACCAATTGCCATCGTCACCGCTGCTAGTTCGTCTTCCGTCTGGACGACCGTTCCACCGAACTGCGGTAATTTCTTGATTAAGTATTCCATGATCTCAGATGATGGTGTGATCGGGTAAGCCGCCATCAGACGTGCTCCACCGGCGATTGCACCAAGGGCAATCGCATCGTTACCGATCATGAACATCCGCTGTTTCCCGTCCGCCGGTTCCAAGACGAACCGTTCGCCTTCTCCTGCGAGGGCTTCAAACGCTGCTGCGCCTTCACGGATCGCCGCTAAGTTTTTCTCGACCATCTCTGGACCTTTCCGTCCGAAGATCTGTTCGACGACGGCTTGGAAACGCTCTGGCGCAATCCCGAGAATCGCACTTGATGCACCGATTGCGACCATATTTTTCATTAAGGCCGTACCGAGATCGGCCGCAATTTCCGTAAATGGAATCGCATACAAGGAAGCGCGTGCTTCATCTGGATTCGTCGGATTGAATTTCGCATCCGCGATGATGATCGCACCTTGACGCAATTCGTGGAAGTTGACGTCGATCGTCTCTTGATCGAATGCGACCAAAATATCGAGATCATCGGAAATCGTCCGGACTTCCTGTGTGGCGACACGAATTTTATTATTCGTGTGTCCTCCCTTGATACGTGACGAAAAGTGACGGTAGCCATACAGGTAATAGCCGAGTCGGTTCAAGGCAATCGCAAAGATTTCACCTGTCGACTCGATCCCTTCTCCCTGCTGACCGCCAACTTTCCATGACAACTGATTATACATCGACGTTCGCTCCTTCTGTCCCCTGAAATGATAGTTCTCTCTATCCTCCCTCATGATACCGATTTACTGGAAGTAGTACAATGCTCCCTCGGTGGAAAGACGAGAAATTTTCACAGACGTAGCAAAAAGACCATCTACTCCAACCGAGTAAATGGTCTACTTGCAAATAGGACCTATGTCCAATTCGTCATCTAGGTTCGATGATCAGTTTGATGGCGGTTCTTTCTTCCCCATCAATCAAAATGTCTGTGAAGGCTGGGATGCAAATCAAATCGATGCCAGAAGGCGCCACGAATCCGCGTGCGATGGCGACGGCTTTGACAGACTGATTGAGCGCTCCCGCACCAATGGCCTGAATCTCGACGGAACCTCTCTCTCGAATGACACCCGCGAGTGCACCTGCTACCGCGTTTGGATTCGACTTAGCTGATACTTTCAGGACGTCCATGCGTGTACCTCCCCATCCAGAAATGGCAATCAGTCGAAAAATACGGACTGATCCGTCAGATGAATCCGTTCAATCTTCGTTGCTTTTTTGGTTGTGTCATCGATATGAATCAAGACTCCATTAAGTTGTTCCCGTCCTTCGGCAACTTCAAACCGTGTCGGGAGCTGTGTCTTGAATTTTCGTAAGACGTCTTCCTGTCGCATACCGAGTACGCCGTTCAGCGGACCTGTCATCCCGACATCCGTGATATAAGCTGTTCCTCCGTCAAGGACACGCTCATCTGCTGTCTGGACGTGCGTATGTGTACCGACGACAGCTTGAACGCGACCGTCGAGGTGATAGCCCATCGCAATTTTCTCACTCGTGGCTTCCGCATGGACATCAACGAAGATCGCATCGACTTTTCCTTCGACTTCCGCAATCAGCGCGTCAACTGTCCGGAAGGGATCACCGAGTGGTGGTAAGAATACTGTTCCTTGGACGTTGATGACGGCAATCTTTTTATTTCCTGCCTTGACGATCATCATCCCGCGTCCCGGTGTGCCTTTCGGATAGTTCGCCGGACGGACGATTCGGTCCGCGTCGTCGATCCAGTCAAAGATGTCGCGGTTATCAAACGTGTGGTTCCCCATCGTGATCCCGTGGAATCCGAGTTCAAGGAATTGATGATAGATTGATTTCGTAATCCCGCGTCCGTGTGCTGCGTTTTCGCCGTTGACGAGCATGACGTTCGGATTATATTTCGCTTTCAAGCGTGCTGTGAATTGTTGCAGGATATGTCGCCCGGGTGCTCCGACGACGTCTCCGATGAATAAAATCTTCATTGCTGTTCCTCCGTTCATTAAAAAAAGTGGCGGTCGCCCGCCACTCCACTTATTTCGCGTATTCGACTGCTCGTGTTTCCCGAATGACCGTGACTTTGATGTGTCCCGGATAATCGAGTTCTTCTTCGATTTTTTTCCGGATGTCACTCGCCATCTTGTGAGCCAGTACATCATCGACGACGTCAGGTCGAACGATGATGCGGACTTCACGACCCGCTTGGATCGCAAATGATTTTTCGACACCGTCGAACGATTCCGAGATTTCCTCGAGGCGTTCGAGACGGCGAATATAACTTTCGAGTGTCTCTTGACGTGCTCCTGGACGAGCGGCAGATAAGGCATCTGCTGCAGCGACCAAGACGGAAATGACAGATGTCGCTTCCGTATCCCCGTGATGGGATGCGATCGCGTTGATGACCGTCGGATGCTCTTTGTACTTCGTACCGAGCTCGACTCCAATCTCAACGTGACTGCCTTCGACTTCGTGGTCGATCGCTTTCCCGATATCATGCAGAAGACCCGCACGCTTCGCAAGCGTGACATCTTCTCCAAGTTCAGCTGCCATCATACCTGCAAGGTGGGCAACCTCAAGTGAGTGATACAGGACGTTCTGTCCGTAACTCGTACGGTACTTCAAGCGACCGAGAATTTTGACAAGGTCCGGATGAATGCCGTGGATTCCGACATCATACGTCGCTTCTTCCCCGATTTCTCGAATCCGCTCGTCGACTTCACGACGGGATTTGTCGACCATCTCTTCAATACGGGCCGGGTGAATCCGACCATCCTGAACCAATTTCTCGAGCGCCATTTTAGCGACTTCGCGACGAATTGGGTCAAAACCAGACAAAATGACGGCTTCCGGCGTATCATCGATGATCAAGTCGATCCCAGTCAAGGTCTCGAGCGTACGGATGTTGCGGCCTTCCCGTCCGATGATCCGACCTTTCATCTCATCGTTCGGTAAGTTGACGACCGATACAGTCGTCTCTGCGATATGTTCAGCGGCGAACCGTTGAATCGCAAGTGACAAGATGTTACGTGCTTTCTTGTCGGCTTCTTCTTTTGCTTTTTGTTCGATTTCTTTTTGAAGAATGGCTGCGTCATGTAAAGCAGCCTGTTTCGTCTCATCCATGATGATCGTTCTTGCCTCGTCTTGCGATAAATTCGCGACGCGGACAAGCTCTTGACGTCCCTGTTCATACAGGTCCTCTACTTTGCGCTCTAGTTCTTCAGCTTGATGCTTCCGTTTCGCGATCTCTGCATCACGTGTATTGATCTGATCTTCCTTACGGTCGATAGCGTCAACACGGCGATCGAGTGTCTCTTCTTTCTGGAGCAACCGGGCTTCTTGTTTCGCTAGCTCTTGGCGACGTTCACGCAATTCTTTTTCCACTTCGTTACGAAGTTTGAATGCTTCATCTTTCGCTTCGAGTACTGCTTCTTTTTTCGTTGCTTCAGCTGATTCGCGCGCACGTTCGACGATTTTATTCGCTTCCGTTTCTGCGCCTTGAATTTTCGCTTCTGCAACCGATTTCCGCAAGAAGTAGCCTACGATGAATGCGATCAGCAAAGTGAGGAGAAGTATGACAATCCAAGTCAGTGTACTCATGGGTTCACCTCCCCTTTGCAAGGTGTTTCTTAGTTCATTTCGGTATTTCATCGAAGCTGTCTAAAAAACGTACATCTATATTGTACGGATAGCACTCGTTCATTGTCAACGAACGGACGGGAAAGAATTCCACTGTTTTCCTCTTTTACACTAAAAAAAGAGAGGATTCGCAAAGGAATCCTCTCTTGAACGGTTTATTCAGCAAATAGATCTTCTGGTTGTTCCGCTTCGAAATCTACCGGCTCTTCGCGATCGACGAGACCGTGATGTTCACGAATCAATCGTTCGACTTCTGCTGCGACTTCCGGATGCTCGACCATATATTGCTTCGCATTTTCACGTCCTTGACCGAGACGTTCTGAGTTGTACGAGTACCAGGCACCACTCTTTTGAACGATATCGAGATCTGTTCCGATGTCGATCAACTCACCGACCTTCGAAATCCCCTGTCCATACATGATGTCAACTTCCGCTTGTTTGAACGGAGGCGCGATCTTGTTTTTGACGACCTTGATTTTCGTTTTGTTACCGACGACGTCCGTACCGTTTTTCAACGCTTCCGCACGACGCACTTCTAAACGAACAGACGAGTAGAATTTGAGTGCGCGACCACCTGGAGTCGTTTCCGGGTTCCCGAACATGACACCGATTTTTTCACGGATTTGGTTGATGAAGATGACAATCGTCTTCGATTTGTTCGTTGCACCAGATAATTTCCGAAGCGCTTGGCTCATCAAACGCGCTTGAAGACCGACGTGTGAGTCACCCATCTCGCCTTCGATTTCTGCTTTTGGTACGAGTGCTGCAACGGAGTCGACGACAAGAATATCGACCGCACCAGAACGCACGAGTGCTTCCGCGATTTCAAGTGCCTGCTCCCCAGTATCCGGTTGTGACAACAGAAGCTCTTCAATGTCGACACCGAGTTTATTGGCATAAGCCGGATCGAGCGCGTGCTCGGCATCGATGAACGCCGCTTGTCCGCCTTGTTTCTGAACTTCTGCGATTGCGTGAAGTGCAACCGTCGTTTTACCTGACGATTCAGGTCCGTATACTTCGATGACCCGTCCACGTGGGTATCCACCTGCACCTAGGGCAATATCTAATGTAATCGATCCAGAAGAGATTACTGATACCTTCTGATCCGCATTTTCTCCAAGTTTCATGATAGAACCTTTACCGAACTGTTTCTCTATCTGGCGTAACGCCATCTCAAGTGCTGCTTTACGATCACTCACGTAGCAGGCCTCCTTTTAATTATCTTACTGAGATTATTGTACTTCTTTTGAGACCGAATGACAAGCATTTTACGAACATTTATTCGCATACTTACACTTTGAGCATTTTTAGTGCCCCGATGCTTTTTCGAGATGTTTCAGTAACAGGAAGTAGGTATCCTTAACGGCACGCAGTCGAATCATGCCTCGATCGAACGATGGATACTGCCACTCGACGATCCGTGTCCCGTGGGCGTCCGCAACAGCACAATAGACGGTTCCGACCACTTTCCCGCTGTTACTCGTCGGACCGGCTTCTCCCGTCAAGGCAACGGCGATATCAGATTGATACAGCTCTCGCGCTCCTTCAGCCATCGCGATCGCCACCTCTTTACTGACCGCTGTATGCTCTTTCAGAAGATCCCCTGGTACTGATAACACGGCTTGCTTCGCTGCATCATCATAAACGACGGCACTTCCGCGTAAGACTTGACTCGCACCGCTGACATCGACGAAACCACTCGCGACGGCTCCTCCCGTCAATGATTCAGCAAGCGACAGTGTCAAACCAGCTTCTTGATACCGTTTCAGGACGACTTCCGGCAGACTCGTCTCGCCGTATCCATAAAAGTACATCCCGACTTCAGCAAGGACGTGTTGCTCGAGTTCGTCGAGTTTGCGATCGGCTTCGTGTTGATCAAGTGCTTTAGCCGTCAGGCGCAACCGGACTTCAGCGAGTTCGGCATAGGGGGCGACGGATGGATTTTTTGCCTCTTTGATCAACGTTTCAAGCCGGTCGTTTAGCGCCGATTCCCCGATACCGAAGAAACGCAGCGTCCGGGACCGGATCGTTTCTTGACCGAAAAGATGACCGAAGTGATCCTTCAGGATTTGCTTCATCTCACGCGGTACACCGGGCAAGACGATGTACTGGTGATGTTCGGTCTGGACCGACATACCGGGTGCAAGGCCTGCATCATTGCGTAAAACCGTCGCGCCATCGATGACTAACGCTTGTTTCCGTTCATTATTCGTCATCTCCCGCTGGCGTGTCTTCAAGAATCCTTCGATCCGTTCAAACGCTGCTTGATCGAGAACGAGATCACGCCCGAGAAGATCGGCGAGTACCTCTTTCGTCAAATCATCCTCGGTCGGTCCAAGACCTCCCGTGATGACGAGGAGTTCCGCCCGCTGTTGCGCTTGCCGGAACGATTCCTGCATCCGTTCGCGGTTATCTCCGACGACTGTATGATAATGGACATCAATTCCTGCGCTGGCTAACCATTCGGAAAGGTACTGTGCATTCGTATTGGCGATCTCTCCAAGGAGAAGTTCGCTTCCGACTGCGATGATTTCTGCTTTCATGTTGATTCCTCACTTTCTTGAAGTATAAGAAAAGACTGTTCGGTATGACGAACAGTCTAAATTGATCCATCTTACATGGATTTCGTAATTAACTTGATGTTTTTCGAGAAATATTCGACGCCCGAGTAGATCGTCAAGATGAGAGCAAGCCACATCGTGATGTCTGCAAACGGAATATTCCAGATCGCAAAGACGATATCGTGTAAAAGATAGGCAGTGATCGATGTCAACTGAACCCATGTCTTTGCTTTCCCTGAGTTTCCGGCAGCAAGGACGATGCCCTCGTCAGAAGCGACGAGACGCAGACCTGTCACAGCGAACTCGCGACACAGAATGATGACGACAATCCAGGCAGCGACGAACTCAAGCTCTACAAGATAGACGAGTGCCGCAGCGACTAACATTTTGTCGGCTAATGGATCCATGAATTTTCCAAAGTTCGTCACGAGCTGTTGCTTGCGAGCGATATAACCGTCTAACCAATCTGTCAGTGAAGCAACGAGGAAGATGATGGCTGCAACGAAATGTGAGACCGGAAGCTCTGCTCCGAGTACGTCCCACTGTCCCCAGTTCGGATCAATCGCAAGTACGATGACGAACACGGGAATGAGTAACACACGTAATACTGTCAATTGATTCGGTAAGTTCATATGACGCCCTCCTCCTTTAGTTCATTATGTAGACATTACCTTCTAAAAGAAGGCACGCCGTGTTACGGCGTGTCTACTTTCTTCAGATAGATGTTTTGGACGAGAAGCGAACGGTCCAGTTTCAATTCTTGGTCATTGACGACGATCTTATCAATTCCTTTGATTGAACCGATCCGGATCCGGATCAGGTCCGTCTTTGCATCTTTTACGACGATCGGATTCGGATCCGATGCATTGATGTGATCAGGTGCAAGTGCCTCTCCTTCAAGTGATGTATCACGAACACCAACAAATGGGGACGGAGACGCATCCTTTTTGACTTGAATCGAGACGCTCATCAAATCTTTCGTCGCCACTTCATACGTGACATCCTGACCCGAAGTCGATGTTGCGGCAAGTGCCTCTTTTTTCGGTTCTTCTTTTGGTTTCTCTTCTTTCGCCGGTTCTTCCTTCGGCGTTTCTTCCGTTGTTGCCGGCACATCCGTTTCCTTACTCGGTGCATCCCCTTTATCAATCGTCACATCGTTTTGTTGCGGTGCCGATGTTTTCGCCTCTTCATTGCCATCGAGGAACATCTGTAAGCCGTAATACAGCGCGGCGCCAATCGCAAAAATCAATACGATGATGATGATGTTCGGAATCCAGCGCGTTGCGACACTTTTCTTCGGTGCACTCGATTTCGAATAGGTCGCACGCCGTGATAACTCGACGACCGGTTGTGCTTCTGGCTCCGGAAGATCACGCTTATACGTCGTAAACACTTCATCGACGTCAAGACCGAGTGCTTCCGCATATGTCTTGATGAAGGCCCGGGCGTAGAACGCTCCCGGTAATTGATCATAATTGCCTTCTTCAATCGCGACGATATACCGCTTTTGAATCTTCGTCGTCGTTTGAATTTGTTCGAGAGAGACGCCTAACGCCTCCCGTTGCTCCTTTAAGTAGGTTCCGAGCTCGGTCATCGGTAACACACCTTCCATTTTTCATACTTATTCAAAGTTGAACCAATCATTTCCACCATGGGAACGAGGTAGTTCAGTCACAATGATTTCTTCTGTCGTGTTGCGCAATTCAATGATGTAATCAAAATCATCCCACGTATATTCACTTGATTTGACGAAAGCATCCGGATGTTCGACGATTTTCGTCGCCGGAAGTCGCATGACTTCGCGCAGAATCTGCCAATGCCGTTCATCGAAATTCCGTTGCGAGACTAAGGCATCGATGATATAGACGTAGTCCCCGGTCCGCTCGTCATCAAATAGAGACGTTCGTACGGTCTGTTTGATCAACGTCGAAGACAGGAATAGCCATTTCTTGTTTGCACTGACACTTGCTGCAACGATCGATTCCGTCTTTCCGACACGCGGCATACCACGGACACCAATCAACAAATGACCGTCCTGCTTGCACAGTTCCGCCATGAAGTCGACGAGAATCCCTAAATCTTCCCGGACGAAGCGGAACGTCTTGCGCTCATCACTACTTTGATCGATATAACGACCGTGACGGATTGCGATCCGGTCCCGTAGTTTCGGCTTTCGTAATTTGATGACCTCTATGGTTGACATCGTCTTGAGAATAGCGGCGAGTCGCGGAATTTGATCCGGTTGTTTCGTTTGAAGCAACATACCGCGTCGTTGATGATCGACACCGTTGATCGTCACGATCGAAATATGCAACATTCCCATCAACGAAGCAATGTCCCCGAGTATACCGGGACGGTTGACCTTTAATTCATATTCGAGATACCATTGCTCGAACTCACTCACACGCCCATCCTCCTCTACTCATACGATTATCCATTCCTCATGTTAAATGATTTTTTGAAAAATGAAAAGCATTCCGGAATTGAAATTCCAACACTTACATCCACGCACCATCGATTTTAAGGATTGCTCCGGATACGTAAGCCGACTCGGGCTCAATCAAGTACTGGATCGCAGAAGCGATTTCCTCTGCTGTTCCGAAGCGTCCGGCAGGAATCTCGGCAATGGCTTCGCTCTTCTCTTCGTCGGAAAAAATCGCATTCATCGGCGTATCGATCCACCCCGGTGTAATGGCGTTGATTCGCCCATTCATCGCCCCGAGTTCCTTACTGTATGCCTTGATGAATCCGAGTTGCGCTGCCTTACAAGTCGAGTAAACGACCTCGCCGGCTGCGCCCTGTTCACCGAGAACACTGCTGATGACGACGATTGCGAGCGGTGCATCGAACGGCTTTAATCGCGTCAAGAATTGGCTGATCCGCATCATGGCGTCGACGTGCAGTTTCCACAGTTCCTCCATTGAACCTGCGGACTGATCAATCAACAATCCGCTGTAGCTCGTACCGGCAGCATGGACGAATGCATCGACAGCCGGCAACGCAGCACAAAATGTCTGTAAGTCCTCTTCAATTGCTAAGTTCGCCGTCAGGACTTGGTGTTTCCCTGTCCATTCCTCTATCATCTGCTCTAAAAGCGCCTCTTGTCGATACGTCTGAAGCACCAATTCATGTCCGGCGGCAGCGAGTCGTTTCGCTGCCGCAAGACCTATGGCGCCACTTGCACCTGTTATGAGAATACGCATCAGGCATACGGTTTGACGATTGAAATCGCACGGTTTTCGATCGCAAACAGTTCATCGAAGCGCGCTTCGATTTCTTCTTTCGTGATAGAGGCAATCAACGTCGGAAGTGTGAACAGATTCGTTCCAGCAAGCGCATGACGTGAGAATTGATTTGCGATGAATTCCGGTGAATTCAAAGCACGCAGGAATTTCCCTTGCATCATGTTCCGCTTGCGGACGACTTCCTCTTCCGTGAATTCGGGACGTGTTGACAATAACGTTTCATATGCCTGAATGAACTTATCGGGATCTTCCGTCTCCATGCCGAACGTCGCAAACGCAAACTCCTCTTCGCTTGAATAGTCGAAGCTGAATGTGTCATCGATCAATCCTTCTTCGTACAGCTCTAAATACGTCGAGGATGTCTGGTCGAACAAGAGATGAAGCAATAACTCACTCGTCAACTCACGACGGACTTGCGCTTCGCCGCGGACTGATTCATCCTTGTATCCGATCAATACCTTCGGCGTCTTGACATCGAGTTCAAGTTCGAAACGCGGGCGATGCACGCCGTGCGGCTCCTGACCATAATCGCGTTCGATCGCCGGACGATCCGTATAATCCTTTTTCGCTTGGTTCGCTTTGATCAATGCAAGTGTCTCTTCTGGATCGATATTACCGACGACGAACAAGACCATGTTCGATGGGTGATAGAATGTCCGGTAACACGTATAGAGATCATCCGCCGTGATTTGATTGATTGATTCCGGTGTTCCCGCAATGTCGATCCGGACCGGATGTTTTGCATACATCGATTCAATCAAACCAAAGAACAGACGCCAGCCTGGATTATCCTGGTACATCTGGATTTCCTGCGTAATGATCCCCTTCTCTTTTTCAACACTTTCCGGCGTAAAATAAGGATCTTGAACGAAATCGATCAATGTCTCGAGATTTTGTTCAATCAGCGACGTCGCCGAGAACAGATAGGCTGTCCGTGAGAACGAGGTAAAGGCGTTCGCGGAAGCACCGAGGCGACCGAATTCCTGGAAGACATCGCCTTTTTCGGATTCGAACATCTTATGCTCCAAAAAGTGGGCGATGCCGTCCGGGACCGTGATCCACTCCTCCCCTTTCTTGAATCGTTGATCGATCGAGCCGTAACGTGTCGTAAACGTCGCATATGTTTTTTCATAACCTTTTTTTTGCAACAAATAGACGGACAAGCCGTTATCGAGCTGCTCATGGTATACGGTTTCATCTGTATCGTGATAGGTCAATTGTTCCATCATGCTTCACCTCGCAATAGATATACGGCATCCAGTTCGATTGCCGCTGCCAGTCGGACGACGTCTTCACGTGTCGCCGTCTCGATGATATGAATTTCATCTTCAAGGGTCAGTCCCCGCATCTTCGAACCATTCAGCCAGCCAATCAATTGTCCCGGCTGATCAAGAATTTGCCGGCGTGCATTAATCAGCATCGCCTTTGTCTGTGTCAATTCCTCATCTGTAAATTGTCCTGCTTTCAAATCAACAAGTTGTTCTACGATGATTTTCTCGGCACGTTCCGCTTCTTTCGTATCAACTCCGGCATAAACGTAGAGGGCACTGTTCAGTGCCGCATACCGGGAAGCCGCGTAGTAGGCAAGACTCTCTTTTTCGCGGACATTCATGAACAGTTTTGAATGCGGGAATCCACCGAATAGACCGTTGACGATTTGCATCCGGATGGAATCCGCGGATGTCGGATCAACTGCTACACGGTATCCGAGGTGCAGCTTCCCTTGTTTGATCGGTTGTGTTTCGCTCGATCGCTTTACACCACTGACTGTTTTTTGGGCAGGAATGTAATGGCTGACTTTCTCGGAGTGAGATGGTAAGAACGACAAAGCCTCTTCCATCTCTTCTTGCGTCACCTGTCCGACGATGAAGACATCGATTCGATCGTCCTCGATCATCGAACGGTATGTATCGCGTAAAGACGACGGGGTGATCTGTTCTAACTCTTCGAGTGTACCGAGTGACGGAAGCGAGACAGCTTCGCCCGGTGCCATCAATTCAAGCAACCGCTGTTGGGCATAGCGCATCTTGTCGTCATACAAGGAACTGATCCGTAACGCATGGAGGCGTTTTTCCTGTTTGACGAACTGTTCGCGGAAACCGCCTTCCGTCAAATCGGGATACAAAACCATCTGTTCGAGCAATTCAAGGGCTTCGTTCAATAAAGACGGGTGATGAACCAAATCCCCACGTACGACATCGAGCTGGAATGAAATGACATGTTCTTCCCCGAATTTCGACGCATCCGCGTACAGACCTGCGTCATATAACGTCTCAAGGGGCTCCCGCAATGCTTTCATCGATGGATAGACAGCTGTCGACTTTTCCATGATATACGGTAAGATCGCACGACTTGTCAGCGTGCTTGCTTCTAGCGGTGCTGAAAATGTGACGAGAACCGTCGTCGTCTTGAATTTATCGGTCGGAACGACGTGGAACGTCGTTCCTTCCTTTTTCCATGTGCTAAATGACTGACTCATTACTCTCCATCCTTTCGTTTGAATACATGAGCGCTACGGACGTATTCAATATCTGCTTTTTGATTGACCGCGTTCTCGTAACGGGCGGCCGTAAAAAAGAAATCGCTCAGTCGGTTGATGAACGGTAGCAGGTGCGCTGCTTGCGGCACTTCAATCATCGAACGTTCGACGCGACGGCAGACCGTCCGCGCGACGTGTAACGTTGCAGCCGCTTCCGTGCCACCCGGCAAGATGAATTTATCGAGCGGAGGTGACAACTCCGTCAGACTATCTATCCAACTTTCAAGATCCGTCGTCGCTTCTCTGCTGAGGCGGGATGGTCGAGGTTCGACATACATCAGATCACTACCGCAATCAAACAGGGCATGCTGGATGACCGTCAATTGTTCGCGGACTTCGATCGATGTCGCTTTCGTCCGGGCAAGTCCGACGAAGCTGTTCAATTCATCGAGCTCTCCCATCAAACTGATCAATCGATCATTTTTCTTTACTCTGCCACCAACGAGAGACGTTTCCCCTTCATCGCCGGATTTCGTATAAATCTTCATCTGCATTCACTCCTATAGCGAAAGGAAGCGACTCATAATGTTCGCTTCCTTTGTTTTTTCGGTAATCGGATTCGGAAGGTCGCGCCTTCTCCGAGGCGGCTGTCGACTTCGACTTCCCCTCCGTGGGCTCGAACGACGTTTGCGACGATCGCAAGACCGATCCCCGTACCCGTCTTTCCACGTGTTCGCGCCTTGTCCGCTTTATAGAAGCGGTCGAAGACGAACGGCAGGTCCTCTTCCGGAATACCGTCACCTGAATCGATGACGGATAAAGTAATGTTTTCCCTATCTTCATCAATCTTAATCTTGATTTCTCCATTCTCGGTATACCGTAAAGCATTACCAAGGAGATTCGTCAACACCTGCTCCATCTGATCAGGATCGGCATCAAACTCGATGTTCGGTCCGGAAACTGCGAAGCTGACCTTCTTGTCGCGCCCCATCTGCTTGAACTTCTTAATGACCCGTTCTGCGAAGGAGACGGCTTCAACGGATTCAATCCGTAATTCCTGATACCCCGCTTCCATCCGGGCGAGATCAAGTAGATCGTTGACGAGACGGGACAAACGTTGCGACTCATCATAGATGATGGAGGCGAATTCTTTCGTTGCCTCGTCACTTTCGGTCATCCCGTCAACGATTGCTTCCGAATATCCTTGCAGCATGACGAGTGGAGTCCGCAGTTCATGACTGACGTTCGCAACGAAATCTGCGCGCATCTTTTCAAGTTGTTGCGCTTCCGTCATGTCCCGCAGAACAGCGACCGCTCCGATCTGTTCTTCCTGCTCGAGCAACGGACTGACGATGATGATATAGAATCGCCCTTCCCGTTCGAAGGAAACCGTCATTTCCGTCTCTTCCTGCATGACGGTCTGGAATAGTTCGATCAGTTCATCCGGTACCGGCGATCCGGCAAGAAAAGCTTCAGCCGGTGGATTCGTCGCGAGTAGCTCGCCGGATTTCGCGAACGTCAACACACCGTCTGCCATACAGCGCAGAATCGAGGAAAGCAAATGCCGTTCCTTATCGAGATCCGTCACGTATTGGTTGAGCTGACTGCTCATCTCGTTAAAGGCAAGCGCTAAATCACCGATTTCATCGCGCGAACGTTGCGTTAAACTTTGATCGAATTTCCCTTCCCCGGCCTCGACGACAGCTTGACGGATCGTCCGTAACGGTGCCGTGATCCGTGTCGAAAGGAAGAAGGCGAAGACCGTCGTCCCGATGATGGCTAACAGGACACACAACTGAATAATTTGACGTGCTCCTTCGTTTGCTTGTTCGATGTTCGTCAATTGTTCAATCAAATAGATCGTTCCGTTGCCATTATCCGTAATGAGCGGTGCCCGGTAAGCGAGCGCCGCTTTCCCGTCGAACGTCTCGTAATTCCCGATCGCTGTCTCGCCTTCTTCGCCATCGATCGTTTTCCAGTTCTGACGCTCGAGTTCCCGGATGATCCGGTTCGCCTGCGTTTGTGAGATATTCGCTTCAACGGAATCATCTTCAGTTTTAGCAATCAGTGTCGCCCCGTAGATATCCGTAATCTCCACTGCGGTATTTGATCCTGCTTCAATCCCGGAATGCGCCTGAAAAACGGTCTCGACCTGTTGACCAAGTTTTGCGAGGTGCCCCCGCTCCTGTTCGATATGAAACGAGTTAAAGAATTCGAGCAATAAAATCGTCAAGGCGATCAAGACGACGGAGACGAGTAACAGAATCGTCCCCCATAATTTAATGACGACACTTTGCAACCACTTCATCGTCAGGTCGGACTATTCTCGAACTTGTATCCGACACCCCAGACTGTCGTAATCATTTGGGCGGCGTTCGGCGACAGACGGTTCAGTTTTTCACGCAAGCGCTTGACATGCGTATCGACCGTCCGGAGGTCACCGAAGAATTCATAGTTCCAGACTTCCTTCAGTAGTTGTTCCCGCGAGAAGACCTTATCGGTTTGTTTTGCTAGGAAATAAAGTAATTCGTACTCTTTCGGCGTTAAATTGACTTCCTGTGATTCAACCGTCACGCGATGGGCATCATTATCGATCGTCAAGTGAGGGAAGACAATGACGTCCTTCGTCTTCGCATCCGTATGAAGGAACTTCGTCGCGCTAGCACGGCGCAAAATTGCTTTCACCCGTAAGACGACTTCACGTGGGCTAAATGGTTTAACGATATAATCATCAGCGCCCATCTCAAAACCATGGACACGATTCGTCTCTTCGCCTTTTGCCGTCAACATGACGACCGGTGTTGCTTTCGTCTTCCGCAGTTCTTCACAGACTTGCATCCCGTCCATCTTCGGCATCATCAGGTCGAGGAGAATGACATCGTATTCTGTCTCAAGCGCCATCTCAAGCGCCGTCTCTCCATTGTCTGCTTCCTCGATCGTGAAATTTTCGCGTTCTAGATACATCTTCAACAGGCGACGAATCCGTTCTTCATCGTCGACGACTAAAATACGTGCTTCTTCTGACATGCTGTCTCCTCCTATGAACTAAACTCTACTCCTCTATCCTACTACTCTTTTAGTATACTATGAAACGAAAAGAATGGCTTCTCCTGGCTGATTTCTCCTTAGAGGCACTCTTTTCTCATATCACGACGAAAAAGCAGCGGACCGTTTCGGATCCGCTGCGTTTGTTTCGTATTATGCGTACGAGTGTAATCCCGCTACGACGAGGTTGACGAAGACGAGGTTGAACATGATGACGGCAAACCCACCAACACATAACCAGGCTGATTTTTTACCAATCCATCCGCGCTGGATGCGCATGTGAAGATAGAATACGTAAAAGAGCATCGTAATCAGTGCCCACACTTCTTTCGGGTCCCAGCCCCAATAACGGCTCCATGCCATTTGCGCCCAAATCATCGCAAAGATCAGACCGCCTAAGATGAAGATCGGCAGACCGATGGCAATTGCACGGTAACTGATCTCATCCGCTGTCTCAAGGTCAATCTTCCGCGCAATCGGTTTCAGGCTTTCTGCGACCCGTTTACGAAGAACTACGAACCGGAGCAATACATACAAGACGACTCCGCCGATGATTGACCATAAAACCGTATTGACCTTGTTCGCATTCAAGAAGTTCGGTAATTCGATGACGGCACCTGAACCGGATAAGACTTTTCCGTTTTCAGGACCAGTCAAAACAGGCATCGTGTAGTCATGGGTCATCGTTGCACCGTTTTTCGCGACGTACTCGATCGTCGAAGCTGAGCCTGTCGCTTTGAACAATAGACCGACCAGGATATAACCGACGACACAAGTAAGCGAGAACATGACGATCTCAAGCCACGTCCGGGTTTTCGATTCCTTGCTGAAATCCGTTGCATGGACCAGATAGAGCAGCCCTGTCGCAAAGCTGACGGCCAAAATCCCTTCACCGAGTGCAGCCGTCGTGACGTGGATCTTGAGCCAGACGCTTTGAAGTGCCGGAATCAACGGTTGTACTTCATCCGGGAACATCGAAGCATAGGCGATGACGAGCAAGGCAACCGGCATCGCAATCAAGCCGAGGACGTTATTTTTATAGATGGCATAGACGATCAGGAACCCGAGAACCATCATCATGCCGAAGAACGTCGTATATTCGTATAAGTTCGAGACCGGGACGTGTCCTGCTCCCGCCCAGCGCGTGAAGAAATATCCGAGCTGTGCCAGGAAACCGATGATCGCGAGCGTATAAGCGATCTTACCAGAACGCGTCGGTCCTTTTTTCCCGCTCGTCGCTACAGCGAAAAATCCTGTACTGACGAGGTAGACAATGAATGACGTAAGGAGCAGATTACTGCTCAATTGAAGCAAGTTCATTTAGCTTCCCCCTCTTCCCGCAACTTTTGTCGATCCTCAAGTTCTGGTAGATCAACTTCCGTCAGCGCGAGATTTGCTTCTTTTTGAAGCCCAAGTGCATTTTTGTTCGTAAATCCGGCAATCTGAATCCGACCGTTCTTCTCCCGTAGCCAGAGGCGACGGTGCGGCCAGTACATGCCGATCAATAGACCTGCCATGAAGATGATTCCACCTGCAAACAGGAATGGGAGCGTCAAATCTTTTTTGATCCGGACACCGGAGATGTTCGAGAGTTCCGTACCGGCGAATGCCATCTTGTACTGGTTCTCATCCCCACCGACGTTCAATTTGATTCCGATCAAGCTCCGTTCCCCTTTCGGATGTTCGGGAGACTTGATACTGAAGACGAATGCCGGATTGACCGGACGCCCAGAGTTCGTTGTCGGTTGCCCATCCTTGACGACGAAGTCTGGCAAGAAGTCTTTTAGCTCGACTTCATAGCCGTCTTTTAACGCATACGTTTCTTTCGGATCACGCAAGTCGACCTTGATCGTATCGACGACTTTGTCCGTTTTTTGATTGACGATGTTGAATGACATCGTCTTGAATTCAGGATCTGCCGCGTATTGTTCTTGGAAGACCTGATAATCATCGAATTCAAACGGTTGGTTGACAGCCGTCTCACCCGACTTGATTTCTTCAAGCTTCGGTTTGAAATCCGATGTCTCGCCGACACGTTTATATAACGTCATCTTCGTGTCATAGTTTTTCGGTACACTTCCACCCGCCGCTTCAAGCGATTTCTTGAACTTCGCATCGACTTTCTCAGGATCGTAAAACTCGATGTTGAACGCTTCGTTTTTCAAATAGTATTGATTATCCGTCGCCTCGATCGGCAACGTCTCGCCTTCGCGGAGCCAGAGCAGTTCATCTTCATGCATACCCGGAACGATCCGGAGCATCGCTCCACCGAAGAAGAGAACGAGACCGATATGATTGATGTAAGGCCCCCAGCGACCGAATCGCTGTTTCTCAGCCAAAAGAGCTCCGTCCTGCCGACGGATTTTATACCCTCTTTTCTCGAGCAATGGTGCAATCGCATCGATTTTTTTGACGTCTCCAGCCGCTTCAGCGCCAAATCGCTGACCGTTCATGAAACGGTCCGACTGGATGACCGGTTGTTTCTTCAATGCCCGATAGAGCGGGAAGAACCGGTCGATGGATACGATGATGATCGATAGTAATAAAAGGGTAATCAGTCCGATATACCACCAGGATTCAAACAGGTTGTGGAATCCAAGCGTGTAATAGATATCACCTGCTGTACCGTATTCCTTTTTATAAAACTCTTCCGGTGGTGTCGCCTGCGGAATGTACATCTCTTGCGGAAAAATCGTACCGACTCCGCTTGCGATGATGATCAAGGCGATCAACCACAGACCGACTTTGACGGACGAGAAGAACGTCCATGCCCGGTCGATCCAAGACGGATTTTTACGTTTCGAACGAAGTTCTGCTTCCTCGTAACGCATATCCAGTTGTTTGAATTTTTCTTGCTCCTGCATCCTTAAATCCCCCTTCGATGCGTTACTCGTTCGCCTTCTTCACCATCTCTTCCAGCTTCGCCTGATCAATCTCACCTTCATATTTCTCGACGACCTCACCTTTTTTATTGATGATGAACGTCACAGGTAAGTTATAGATTCCGTAAGCCTTCTCGACAGAACTGTTCGTATCCATGAGGATCGGATAGTCCGTTCCACCGATATCCTTGATGAAGCTTGAGACCCGAACTGGCGTCTCCCCGACGTTGACCGCTACGAAATTGACACCTTGATCCTGCATCATCTTGTAGTTGTCATTGATCAAAGGCATCTCTTTTTTACACGGTTCACAGAATGTGCCCCAGAAATTGAGTAAAAGTCCTTTTCCTTTGTACTCATCCATTTTGTGCTGTTTCTCACCGTACAGATCAACGAGCGCAAAACCAGGTGCATCATCACCTGCCATGACACGACCATTTTTATCGCGTGTCGCTTGATCGACGAACTGCATGATGACGAGCGCTCCTGCGAACAGGACCATCGTCATGATCATCAAACGCCAGAAGGACCGTTTCTTCTTTTTTTGCTGGGCTGCCGCTAAGCGTTCTTCCGGATTTTGTTTCGTTTTTTTCATATTTTACCGCCTCCACCCATATTGTACTTGAAATCGCTTAAACGTTGACGAAATGTGAAATTCGTTAATCGTTTTGTCACAAAAAAAGAAAACTCAACCCGGAGGATGAGCTTCTCGCTTTACAAATTAACGTTTTTTTGTGTTCTTACGTCTTTTCGTAGGTGGAGCGGCTGGATCCGCTAGCTCACGCAATTGATTGACTTCTTTTTTTGAAAGTTCACGCCACTCGCCAGAAGTAAGACCAGCAAGCGTCAAGAAACCGAACTGTTCACGTTTTAACTTCAATACTTCCGATCCGAGTGTCTCGACCATTTGACGGACCTGGCGGTTATGCCCTTCGTAGATGACCATTTCAAGGATTGCCGTATTTTTTTTCTTATCGATATCACGCATCTCGACACGCGCTTTGCCCGTCTTGAAGCCATCCGGTAGGACGACACCCTTCTCCAGTCCTTTGACGTGGAAGTATTCCGGTACACCTTTAATCTTCACGATGTAACGCTTCGGTACCTTGTACTTCGGATGAAGCAGGAGGTTCGAGAATTCTCCGTCGTTCGTCATTAATAGAAGACCACTCGTATTGTAGTCAAGACGACCGACTGGGAAGACACGGTGCCCCGGTGGTACGAGGTCAACGACCGTCTTCCGTCCTTTATCGTCTTCCACCGTCGAGACGACACCTGTTGGTTTATAGAGCATGTAATAGACGTGCTCTTCCCGCTCAAGCTTGACACCGTCAACTTCGACTTCCGCACGCGCTCCGACTTTTGTTCCGAGCTCCGTAATTGTTTTACCGTTCACCTTGACACGACCTGCTGTGATCAATTCCTCTGCTTTACGCCGTGAAGCGACACCTGCTTGCGCGATGATTTTTTGTAACCGTTCCATTAATTCACTCTCTCCTCTAATGAAGGATCATTCCGGAAGAAGAGATCGCCATCCGACTCGAACGTTTCTTCGAACTCGAGTGGCGGTAACTCTTCGATGCTGTTCAGACCGAAATGGTCCAGGAAATGATCCGTCGTTTTATACAATTTCGCGCGGCCGACACCTTTCGCGCGGCCCGCTTCTTCAATCAAACCTTTTGCACTTAACGTATGGATGACGCGTTCCGTCTTCACACCACGGACGACCTCGATGTCGGCACGCGTGACCGGTTGTTTATAGGCGATGATGACGAGTGTCTCCATCGCCGCTCGAGACAAGGAATCTTCTGCAAGCGAACCCGCATACGCCTGAATATACGGTGACATCTCTTTTCGAGTCACCATCTTAAAAACACCACCCGACTCCACGATCTGCAGCACACGTTGTTCCGCTTCGAACGTCGTCTGAAGAGCCAGCAACTGCTCACGCGCTGCCGCTTCACTGATTTCTAACGCTTGACTGAGACCGCGCGGATCGATGCCGTCATCTCCGACGACGAATAACAGGCTCTCAATGATCTGTTCATACGCCAATCTGACTCTCCTCCTTCACCATGCTCCGCAACAAGATGTCATCGGTCATCTGTTCACAATCAATGACCCGTTGCTTGACGAGTTCTAGGACGGCGAGGAAACTGACGACCAGTTCTTCGACCGTCGGTTGCTCCGCAAAAAAGCCGAAAAATGTCGTCCGCTCCCGGGTCGCGACGTAACGGGCAACGGATTCCATCTGTTGTTCAAGAGACCGTTCCTCCCGTTTGACCGTCTTCGAGCGACGGACTTTCCAGGCTTCCCGTTGGCGCATTTTTTCGTAAGCACGTAATAAATCACTCAGTGATAACGTGCCGTTGTACTCTTGTGCGTCCGTTTCGAGATAACGCATCAAATCCTCCGGTTGTTTCGAGAACAGCTCAAGGCGTGCCTCTTCCTTTTCTTTCAGGACGAGTGCGGCTTCCTTATACGCCTTATACTCGATCAACTGTTGGATCAGACCTTCCCGTGTCGGTTCCTCATCGAAATCAGGAATCTCGTCGTATTCCGTCTGTTCGATCGGCAAGAGTTGTTTGCTTTTCAGTTGCAACAGCGTCGCTGCCATGACAAGATATTCACTAGCAACATCAAGTTCAAGATGCTGCATCGCACGGATATAGGACACATATTGATCCGTCACCATGGAAACGGATATATCATAAATATCGATTTCTAATTTACCAACCAAGTGTAACAGTAAGTCCAGCGGGCCTTCAAACGCATCCATCTTTACACTGTATGATTCCATGATTCTCCCTGCCCATCAACGTTTTTTGCGCCTTAGTATACCATACAACGGGTCGATTCGACTATGTTATATTCCAAGGAAGAGGTGATTCGATGAATCCGATTGAACGATTCGTATTTGAATTCAACATCCGGCACGACTACTTCGAGTGCCATGAAATCTTAGAGGAAGTCTGGCAAGATGGCAAGCGTCAGGATGAGGCACTTGTCGGCCTGATCCAGCTCGCCGTCGCCCGCTACCATCACCGCCGGGGGAATCAGACCGGTGCACAGCGGACGTATCAAAAAGCATTCGATAAGATTGAACGCCACCGGGCAACCCTGATCGCGTCCGGGATTGACGTCTCCCGTTTGCTTGATCAGCACGACCATTTCACGGAGCCGGTCTATCGACACATTCCATTGCCGGTCTTCCCAGACGTCATCCGGACCGTCGCCCTTGAAGCGACAGCGCCTGATCTCGATTTCGTGACCCATAAACACCGCTTACGGGACCGGACGGACGTCGTCACGGCACGTCAGGAAGCGCTACAAAACCGAAGAGACCGGTCCATCTGAGCCATGGACCGGTCTTTTTATTGATTTTTCCATTTGTCGACGAGGCGTTGTGTCTCTTCGGTCGCACCCGTGATATCCGTCCGCAGGAGCTTGACTGCTTCATCGAGTAGGAGATACGACATGCGTTCCCCACGAAACGACGGCGATAACGCGATATGCTTCAATTCAGCATGGCCATCCATTAATTGAAACCCGATGATACCGACGAAATCCTCATCTTGTTTGTACAAATACAAGCGTTGGTCTTCTTCCTGTTCATAGGCTTGAACCGTTTCAAGCAAATACTTCGGATCCTTCACTTCGCACGAAAAGGCGATCAGCCCCATCGCGGTCCGTTCATTCAACTTCTTATATTTTACTAGCATGTGATTCTACACCTTCCTAATTTCAACAACTCTCAGGATCATGAACGACTGAGACTCATTCATTCTACACCTTCTGACACAGAATTACTGCACTTTTTTCATAATCCATCAAAAATGCAGGAGTCCGTCGCGTGACGTCCCCTGCATCAGAATCACGCTTGTTCTTCCATCACCTGGATGAAGGCACGCATGTAATCCGGTAAATCGGGCGGACGACGACTCGAGACGATATGTCCGTCAACGACGACAGCCTCGTCATGCCAAATCGCACCGGCATTCGTCATATCATCCTTGATCCCTGGTGTACTCGTGACATTAACACCGTTTAAGATGCCGGCAGAGATCAACACCCAACCAGCATGGCAAATTTGGCCAATCGGTTGTTTGTTCTGGTCAAAGTGACGGACCATATTCAGGACAGAGTCAAAGCGACGTAACAAGTCAGGTGACCAACCTCCGGGAACAAGAATCGCATCGTATTCCGAAGGGTTGATCTCGTCGAACGTTTTATTCGATTTAATCGGAACGCCATACTTCCCGATATATGTCTCATCCGCTTTCTCACCGACGATGTCGACGATTGCGCCTTCTTCCCGCAAGCGATGGACTGGATACCATAATTCTAAATCCTCGAAGTCATTGCTGACGACCTGGATGATTCGTTTTCCTTCTAAACGCATGCCAAACACTCCTTTTCGAGTTACCTTCCCTTACTGATTGTACCCGGATCTAAAAAAAGAAAAACTCCTCTTCGAACGTCCGAAGAGGAGCAAGAACTTACGCTTCGACGCGGATTTCTTTGATGCCAGCGCCTTGCTTCATTTTTTGAGCGTGCTCGAGACCTGAAGTCACTTGTCCGAAGACTGTGTGTACGCCATCGAGATGCGGTTGTGGCTCATGTACGATGAAGAACTGGCTTGATCCTGTGTTACGACCAGCGTGTGCCATCGAGAGTGAACCGGCTTTGTGTTTGTGTGGGTACGATGTTGACGTTTCGCAAGGAATCGTTTTCCCTGAACCGCCTGTACCGTTTCCGATCGGGCATCCGCCTTGTGAGACGAAGCCTGGGATGACACGGTGGAAGTTCAATCCATCGTAGAAGTTCGAGTTTGCAAGGCTTTCGAAGTTTTCAGTCGTGATCGGCGCTTCATCGTTGAACAATTCGAATTCGATTTTATTTCCATCTTCTAATAAGATATGACCAGTTTTTTGCATGTTTGACCAACCTTTCGTGCTTTTCAGCAGGAGATTCGTCACGATTCAAGATCGTGATTCCATGGTACAGTGTACCAAATTTCAAGGCGTCGTGCAGTCCTTTTTACTCGACGGCCGCCTCTAACACATCGAGTGTCACCGAATCCGTTGCTTCGACACGAATTTGAATTCCATTCGCAAGTGTCGCAACAGGATCCGTATGTCCGAAGTCTGCATCAAGAATAATCGGGAAATCGTAGCCGCGCGTCGCACGCAGGATGATGTCTTTGAGCGGAAACTCCGGATCAAAATCGACTTTGCGCGGGAAACGTCCGACGACGAGTGCTGCAATCTTGTCATAGGCACCCATGTGCCGCAATTGCGTGAAATAGCGGTCAATCGTTTCCGGTGTCTCACTTTCGTCATCCTCAAGCATCAAGACGACACCGTCAAACGATGGCAAGTAAGGTGTTCCGGCAAGCAGTAAAAGTGTTCCCGTGTTCCCCGTCAAAATCGGACCTTCTGCGACACCGGTCTTGACGATCGTGTATCCCTCGTTCGGCTGATGCTCTCTTCTTCGGTCATCCGCGACATCCCAGCGTAAGATTTCGTCCGTCCACTCCTCGGACGCTTCGATCCGGCCGATCGGCTCCGTCTGCATGAACGTACGTTTGAACGATTCTTCGGTATACGGATCAAGACCATCGAATTGACCGAACTGCGTCAGTAGCGCGGGTCCGACGAACGTCGTCAATCCTGTCTGCTGATAGATGCCCGCAAAGAGTGCCGTGATATCACTGAAGCCGACGAAGATCTTCGGATTTTTACGAATCAGTTCATAATCGAGTTCATCGAGCAACTGGTGCGAGTTAAATCCGCCGACCGTTGAGATGATCGCCTTAATCGACGGATCTGCGAACGCCATATGTAAGTCCTGCAGACGTTCGCCGATCGTTCCTGCCGTATGACTATGAACAGCTGTTACGTTCGGCATCAAGACGACTTCGAAGCCCATTTTTTCAAGTGTTGCGATACCGCGGGCAAGACGACGCGGTACGTATGCTGCGACAGCAGACGCCGGCGAGACGATGGCAATCTTATCCCCTTTTTGTAAGCGTGGTGGTTTCACGAAAGTTCCCCCTTTTTCATTACAAGTATTTCCAGTATAACAAACCGAATAGGAACCGCGCACTCTCATTTTTTCCATCCATCTTACAGCTTCACGAAGAGCGAATCTCCGTTCTCAAGCAATTCTCCTTTTTCCGAAACATAATCGACCTTGACTGTCATATGTTGAAGAATCTTTTGTTCGCGCAACGACTTTGCCCACGCTTTGATTTGCGCTTTATCCTGTAGGAGTTGCGTGTAACGCATCATTCTTTTGATATTCGGAAGAAAAATCAAAGGAGCGTTTTGTTCATTCGACATCGCTTCCTAGGGAAAAACAAGCAAGAGCGACCCTGCAACAAAGTGAAGCGGCGCGATGCTTGTCCCAGGAAAACGATGCGAGACGAACAAAAAGTGCAATCCTTCTCGTTAGAGAAAAATTGCACTTTGTCTTCAGTCTCAAGTAGCGGACGGAGTCCACTACTGAGATATTGCGTATCAAATGGATTACTGAATGACAGCGTGAACGAGCGGACGTGCTTCCGGTTTCGTTTCACTGATGTGGTACGCGTGATCCATTTTTTCGATTGCTTGATCGAGTGTTTCTTTGTTTGAACGAAGTGTTGCGATGACATCGCCGACTTCGACACGGTCGCCGACTTTCTTGTGTAACGTGACGCTTGCTGCGTGATCGATCTCATCTGCTTTCGTCGCGCGTCCTGCACCGAGGATCATCGCTGCAACACCGACTTCGTCAGCGATGATTTCAGAGACATAACCTGCTTTTGAAGCGACGAATGTTTTTTCGTATTTCGTTTCAAGTGCTTTTGTCATGTCGTCAACGAGTGACGCGTCGCCACCTTGAGCTGCGATGAACTTCTTGAAGACGTCAAGTGCTGCGCCGTTACCGAGACGCGTTTCGAGATCGGCATATGCTTCGTCGAACGTCGGGTAGAACTCACCGAGGACTGCCATGTGTGATGCAATCGTCAAGGCGATGACTTTCAAGTCACGAACATCTTTTCCTTGAAGGACTTCGATCGCTTCTTTGACTTCGTTTGCGTTTCCGATCTCAAAGCCGAGCGGTTGATCCATGTCCGTGATGACGGCAACCGTCTTACGATTGACACTCTTACCAATCGAAACCATCTCTGTCGCGAGTGCCTTGGCATCTTCGAACGATTTCATGAAGGCACCAGAACCCGTCTTGACGTCAAGGACGATGCTGTCTGCTCCTGCCGCAATCTTTTTCGACATGATCGAACTTGCGATCAATGGGATCGAGTTGACCGTTGCCGTGACGTCACGAAGGGCGTAGAGTTTTTTGTCTGCAGGCGTCAGGTTACCCGTTTGACCGATGATCGCCATCTTGATGTCGTTGACTTGTGAGACGAACGCTTCTTCTGAAAGCTCGACGTCAAAACCAGGGAACGCTTCGAGTTTGTCGATCGTTCCACCTGTATGACCGAGTCCACGACCGCTCATCTTCGCGACCGGAATACCGATTGACGCAACGAGTGGTGCGACGATCAGACTGATTTTGTCACCAACCCCGCCCGTCGAGTGTTTGTCGACTTTTTTCCCGTGGATACGTGAAAGGTCGATCACGTCGCCCGAGTTGACCATCGCCATCGTCAAATCAGCGATTTCACGATCTGACATTCCTTGATAGAAAATCGCCATCGACATCGCTGACATTTGGTAATCCGGGATCTCACCATTCGTGAATCCTTCTACCATTGCTTGAATATCAGCTGTTGCGAGTTCGCCACCGTCTCGTTTTGTTGCAATCAAATCTACCATACGCATAATCTAGTTCCTCCTCAGGAGTGGTTTGTGAGTTTTAAAACAGTCGTTACATTTTTTTGATCGAACCGCGAACGAGTGATAGGAAGTGTGCCCGGACACGTTCTGTCGTTTCGATGACTTCATCATGGTGTAACGGTTGATCGAGGATACCTGCTGCCATGTTCGAGACACATGAGATCCCAAGGACTCGCATGTCTGAATGACGGGCAACGATAACTTCAGGGACCGTCGACATACCGACGACGTCGCCACCAAGCATCCGGGCCATCTTGACTTCTGCTGGCGTCTCATACGTCGGACCAGTGTTTCCGAAGTAGACACCTTGACGGACACGAATTCCGAGTTCATCTGCTGTTTCCTGTGCAAGACGAAGTAATTCCGCATCATACGGCTTCGACATATCCGGGAAACGTGGTCCCATCTCGTCGACGTTCTTCCCAATCAATGGGTTCGTACCGAAGAAGTTGATGTGATCCGTGATCAACATCAAATCACCTGGTTCGAACGCTTCGTTACATGCGCCCGCCGCGTTCGTGACGATCAATGTCTCGACACCGATCGCTTTCATGACGCGGACAGGGAATGTGACCATGTCCATCGAATATCCTTCGTAGAAGTGGAATCGTCCTTGCATCGCAACGACTTGTTTCCCTTCAAGAGTACCGAAGACGAGTTGTCCCGCGTGTCCTTCGACCGTTGATACCGGGAAGTTCGGGATTTCATGATATGGAATCGCGATCGGGTTTTCGATCTCATCCGCAAGGACACCCAGTCCTGAACCGAGAATCAATCCGATTTCCGGTTTTGCCTGCATCTTGCTTTCTAAAAACGAACGTGTTTCATTCCAGTTGACTGTCATCTGAATCGCTCCCTCGAATTATAGTTCTGTTAAAAAGCTTGTTCCATGTGCCGGCATCTTGACGCCGAAGTTTTCTGCGACCGTCGCTCCAAGATCAGCGAACGTTTCACGGATACCGAGCGGTTTAGCGACACCGTTCTTGTGATAAGCAAGTAGTGGCACGTATTCCCGTGTGTGATCCGTTCCAGCGTGAACGGGATCGTTTCCGTGGTCTGCCGTGATGATCAAAAGATCGTCTTCGTTTAAGCGAGCAAATACTTCCGGAAGACGTGCATCGAACTCTTCGAGTGCTTGTCCGTAGCCTTGCGGATCACGGCGGTGTCCGAACAACGCATCGAAATCGACAAGGTTTAAGAAGCAAAGCCCGTTGAAATCACGATCGAGTTGCGTCACGAGCTGATCCATCCCGTCCATGTTCGACTTCGTACGGATTGCATCCGTGACACCTTCGCCGTCATAGATATCAGCAATCTTACCGAGCGAGATGACATCGAGTCCTGCCGTCTCAAGTTCGTTCATGACCGTCCGGTCGAATGGTTTAAGTGCGTAATCGTGACGGTTCGCTGTCCGAACCCACGCCCCTGCTTCACCAAGGAATGGACGCGCGATGATGCGACCAAGCATGTACGGGTCATCCCGTGTGATATCACGTGCGTATTCACAAATCCGGTACAGTTCCTCTAATGGCACGACTTCTTCGTGTGCTGCGATCTGAAGAACAGAGTCTGCCGACGTATAGACGATCAAGGCGCCTGTCTCGACATGTTCTTGTCCGAGTTCGTCGAGAATTTCCGTCCCTGAAGCCGGTTTATTACCGATGATCTTCCGTCCTGAGAACTCTTCCAAGCGATGAATCAAATCATCCGGGAATTTTTCGAAGACACGAAATGGTGTATCGATTCGCAGTCCCATGATCTCCCAGTGCCCTGTCATCGTATCTTTCCCTGCAGATACTTCCTGCATTTTTCCGTATGCCGCAAGCGGTGCCTCTTCAGCTGAGACGCCTTCGATCGGTTCGATATGCGAAAGTCCGAGCTTTGCCATGTTCGGCATGTTGAGCCCGTTACGTTCACGCGCGATGTGACCGAGCGTATGCGAACCAAGATCTCCGAATTGTTCAGCGTCCGGTGCTTCTCCGATACCTACGGAGTCCATGACGATCAAAAATACACGTTTAAATGATTGAGCCATTTTCTGTTCCTCCTATATACGAACTATAGTTATGCGATTCCCGTTACGATTTTTCCCATAAAAAGACTAGACAAAACGCATCATTTGTCTGAAGTCAGACCTTTAAAAGATAGAACCATCACGCCCGCGGATGATGTTTCTTATACACGTCATGCAGTCGTGCCTTGTTGACGTGTGTATACATTTGCGTCGTCGACAGGTCGGCATGCCCAAGCATTTCTTGCACGACACGTAAATCGGCACCGTTCTCAAGCAAGTGGGTCGCGAACGAATGGCGCAGGACGTGCGGCGTGATCTCTTTGTCGATCCCTGCATCCTTTGCCCGTCGCTTGATCATCTTCCAAAAACCTTGTCGTGACAAGCGATCACCGCGACTGTTCAAAAAGACATCGTCCGTTTGTTGACCACCAAGACTGTTGCGTGCGAGATCAAGATACGTCCGGACGCTTTCAATCGATGTCGAACTCATTGGGATGATACGGGACTTATTCCCTTTCCCAAGACACGACAGATACCCGAGTTCGAGTTGCAAATCGTTTAACTTCAGTTGGAGCAGTTCACTGACGCGCATCCCTGTTCCATAAAGAAGCTCAAGCATCGCTGCATCTCGTCGTGTAAGCGGATCGACACCGACGACCGAATCAAGCAAGCGTTCGACGTCCGTTTGACTCCAGACGACTGGCAACTTCTTTTCCGGTTTCGGTAAATCAAGATGACGAGACGGATCATGTGTTGCAAGCCGCTCTTCGATGAGATATTGATGGAACGAACGGATCGAGCTTGTCGCCCGCCGAACCGTCGAGCGTGACTTTCGTGCTTCAAGCAATCGTTCAATATGGTCAACGATATGATGCCGGTGAACCTGTTCGAACGAGGAAACTTCCGCTGTTTCAAGCGTCTGTAAGTATTGATTTAAATCATTTCGATACGCAGCTGCCGTATTCGCGGACATTTGCCGTTCAATCACTAAATAATTGATAAATGCTTCCAGTTGTTCACGCACTGAACTCATCCTCTTCGTTTACGAAATCGCTTACTTTCCCATCATATCAAAGGTGTAAACCGTTGTGAAGAGGTCTGACCTATAAAAATTGAAAAAGAAAAACCATCCGAAACTTCGTCGGACGGTCAGACTGTTTGTGTTTGCGATTGTTCCAACGCTTCCCGAGCATGGCGCTCTTGGCAGACACGGCAGACGCCATGGAATGTCAGGCGGTGATCCTTGATTTTGAAGTGGAATCGGGACACGATTTCTTTCTCTACTTCTTCTAGCATATCGTCTAAAATCTCTTCGACGGATCCACATTCGATACAGACGAGATGGTGATGTGAATGACTCGCACCTTCTTGTCGTAAATCAAATCGCGATACGCCATCTCCGAAGTTGACTTTATCGACGACTTCAAGCTCCGTCAATAATTCGAGCGTCCGGTAAACCGTCGCAAGTCCAATGTCGGAATTCTTTTCTTTTACAAGGAGAAAGACATTTTCGGCACTGAGGTGATCCGACTCGTGTTCGAGCAGGACACGCACAGTCGCTTCACGTTGGGGAGTCAGCTTATATCCTTTACCGCTTAGCTGTTTTTTGATGCGTTCTACACGACTTTCCATCATAGCGCCCCCTTTGGTCGAACTGATGCTATTATCATAGCTGATAATCAATTGTTTTTCAAATTAAAATGATTATCAACTGAAAATCACTTAAACGAGAATCATTTTAAAGTACGAATCTGCCAATGTTGGATTGCCATGATTGTTTTTGCGTCAACGATTGTTCCATCCGCTACAAGTTCGAGCGCTTCCGTAAGCTTCAATGTCTTATTCTCAAGGAACTCGTCCTCATCAAGTTGGCGATCACCGGCCGTAAGACCAATCGCTTCATAGATATGTACGCGTTCACTACAAAAACCGGGTGCTCCGTAAAAATCAAACACATGTCGTAACTCTTTCGCGACGTATCCTGTTTCTTCCTTTAATTCCCGTCCGGCACAATCAAGCGGATCTTCGCCTTTCTCAAGTTTGCCTGCTGGTATCTCGATCGATAGACTTTCGAACGCCTTCCGATACTGTTCGACTACAATCAGGTCCCCTTGTTCATCAAAAGCGATGATCGCGACAGCACCATTATGGTAGACCAGTTCACGAACCGATGTATTGCCATTCGGCAAGGTAACGACATGTTTCTCAACATCAAAGACTTTTCCTTCATAGATCACTTCACGTTCAATCGTTTTTTCTTCCATCGGCTGTATTCCCCTTTTTTATCCTAATTTACGTTCTCTGTCATGATAAGTATGCCGTTTTCAACGTATTGCCGCAAGACTTCGAAACCGTCTTTTTCATCAAATATGATACACTAGAAGGCAGAAGTTCCAAACTTACAGTTCATGAGAAAAGAGGGAATTGCACATGTCATTAGGATTAGGTACGATGACGATCTTAAAACGCGGACAGGAGGAAGCAACAGCAATCCTGCGAACGGCACTCGACGCCGGTATCACCCACTTCGATACTGCCGATGTCTACGCGAACGGAGCAGTCGAATCGATCATCGGTCAAACCTTCTCACAAGAGGATCGCAGTCGATTGTTCCTCGCCTCAAAAGGCGGCAACCGGATGAACGCGACCGGAACCGGTTGGACGTGGGATCCGAGTTATGACTATTTGAAGCAAGCTTGTCTTGAAAGTTTGAATCGTCTTGAAACACCTTACCTCGATTTGTATTATGTCCATGGCGGAACGATCGATGATGATATCGACGCATCCATTCGTGCGATGGAAGACTTGAAGGCTGAAGGTAAGATTAAACATTACGGTCTTTCATCCCTGCGCCCGAACGTCATCGAATACTGGCTTGAACATAGTAATTTTTCGTACTTGATGACACCTTATTCATTACTGGACCGTCGGATCGAAGAGTTATTACCGCGTCTAGAGCAAAAACACATTCAGGTCGTCGCTCGTGGTCCTCTTGCAAAAGGGTTATTGACTCACGAGAGCGCTTCCCGTCTGCAGTCAATCGATCATTTTGAACAATTCGATAAAGAAACGCTCGAAGCGAGTCTACAACAATTACAAGACTTTCCGCTTCCAGCACTTGCCTTGCAGGCAATCGATCAACAAGTTGCCGTTGTTCTTCCAGGTGCCTCAAGCGTGTCGCAACTTCAAGCCAACGTTCAAGCGATGAAAGAACCGATTTCGCAAGCACAGATTGAACAGGCACTTGCGACCTTACCAGTTCATCACTATACCGAACACCGGTGAGGTTTAACTCTTCACTTCCCCGGGAATCTCCTTCTTTGTAACGTTCATACAGAGGAGGAGTTTTATTATGGCACGTATTTTAATCGTATCAACGAGTGCAGATGACATGAATGGTCATAAAACAGGATTATGGTTCGAAGAGTTCGCAGCACCTTACAATCTGTTCAAGGATGCAGGGCATGACGTGATGGTCACGTCGATCAAAGGTGGCGATGTCCCAATCGACAAAGCATCAATCGTCAAAGAAATTTTACCGAAGTTCCAGGAAGCCCGTCGTGCGCTGCATGACACGAAAGCACTCTCCGAGGTAGATCCTGCCTCATTCGATGCCGTCTACTTCCCAGGTGGTCACGGTGCGGTCGTCGACTTCCCGAACAATCCACAAGTGGCAGGAGCCATTGAAGCCGTCATTAAAAAAGATGGGGTCGTCGCATCAGTCTGTCACGGTCCCGCTGCCTTTGCGCATGTCATGATTGATGGCAAACCATTCGTATCAGGTCGTCAAATCAACGGCTTTACGGATGAAGAAGAAAAATCAACGGGTCTTGAAGACAAAGTACCATTCTTACTCGAAACGACACTTCGCGGTGAAGGGGCTACCTTCCTGACATCGGATGCCGGTAAAGAGTTCGCTGTTATCGACGGTAATGTCGTCACTGGACAAAACCCAGCGTCAAGTGAAGCGGTCGCAAAACTTGTTCTTGCGAAACTCGCTACACAAGCTTAATCAGACAATCTATATACAAAATGGAGCACGCGACATCATGTCGCATGCTCCATTTTTTGTCGTGACTTACAGGTGGTGAAGCGAATTCAATCGTTCGAGATCAGCTTCCGCCTCGCGCTGTTTTTGTTCAAGTCGTTTTAACTTTTCCTCGAGTTGTTGCTGTTGCGCTTGCAATGCAAACCGTTCTTCTTTCGTAAAAGAACGTGATACTTCCTTCTCTTTGAGATACCACCACTTTTTGATTTTCTCAGGTGGCGGTCCAAGTTCAATCTGTTGCTCATGTTGTTTGACTTCATTCATTTGCTCAGCATGCGCCTGTTGAAGCTGTTCTAATTCCGCCTCATAAGCAGTTTGTCTAGATTCAAGAATTGGTGTCAGGTGCGCAAGGAGATGCGCAGTAAAATCTCTTCGGACGACCCGTCGTATAACATCTCGACGAAGTGAAGATTCTGAATTGCCCGAGGCATTCTTCCATACGACGGCATCCGCCTGTTCTAAGATCTCTTCTTCTTCCGTTTCTCCGAGCCAGCGTAATTTGAGCAACAGTGGTTCGAGAAGTGCCTCTTCGACATACGCCGTAAATTGTGAATACGATGTTGCTTCTCGTATTAACGCTTGTTCGTGTAAGTGGAATAAGGTTTCCGCTTCTTCTTCGATCCAGTCTTCATAATCATTAAAATACATCAGATAACTCCTCACTATATCTCATTACAAAATACAACTGGCTCGACTGTCTCCTACGTGACGGTCGAGCCAGTTTCATTAGACATTCGCTTCATTCTTTTTGATTTCCGCGATTGCCCAGTCGCACCAATCCAAGTAATTCAACATCATACGCAAGCCGTATTCACTCGTCAAGGTCTCACCTAGTGTCGCACCGTTTTCGAGATGATCGTCACGCCAACTGTGCATCATCTCGACTGCGAATTGGTGGTGTCGCTTCGACTCTTCTAGATAAGCGACTGCTTCTGCTGGCGGGAGAAGATGAAGGAGCGAAACACGCATTAAATTTTCATCCTTCATCTTCGGTTTGAATTCATTCGGCGTCCGTAACCATTCAACAAGTTCCGTCCGTCCTTTATCAGTAATCGAATAGACCTTCTTATCTGGTAAGTCTTCCTGGACGATATGGACACTCGTTACAAGTTCTGCCTCTTCCATTTTCAATAACTCTCGGTATATTTGTGTATGATGTGCGGTCCAGAAGTGGATCATCTGTTTTTTAAACGTCGCGCTTAAATCATAACCGGTCGCTTCCCCTTGGGTCAGCAGCCCGAGTAGTGCAAATCGTAATGCCACTGGCTGCACCTTCTTTCCTCTTTTGTATATATACTTAATTATCTCAAATATACCTCGTTTTCGCTACTGCCGTGTCGAACAAATGTACGAATAGAAAAAAAGACCTGCTCTCGAAATGAAGTTCGATCGCAGGTCCCTGTGTAACATTTTCTCAATCTGTTCTTCGCTCACGTAAGCGTTCGATTCCTTGTCCTACATGTGACCAGTAAGAAGCAGGATGCGGAACGAATTGATGACGCTCAAACCATTCTCCCGCCATATCTTGAACGCGGTCGATTGATACATCGGCGATGCGCCCAAACTGTTCGACTGAAAAAGCAATCAATCGTTGCACTTCAGATTCCTGGAGCACGTACGCTTCCATTGTTTGATCACTCTGCGCGAGAAAGACATGACATCGCTCACAGTCCCAAAGCGTCGCATCCCGGAGTTCCTCTTCTTGGACGCCAAGCGGTATTAATTGCTCAAATGTACACGTCAGGCCGATTTCTTCCTCCAGTTCCCGAAGTCCATCCTCGACGGTCTCATTCGCAAGCAAGTGACCCGCTGCCGTGATGTCGATCATTCCCGGAAAGTCCTTCTTTTGCATCGACCGTTGCTGAAGCAACACGACGTCCCGCTTTGGATCGTAGACGAAACAATGAAATGTTTCATGCCACAGACCTTGTGCGTGGACTTCCGAGCGAGGACGCGGACCAAGCGGATTCCCCTTTCGGTCCACCGTCATGATCATCTCCTGTTCACTCATCGTAACACCTTCGACGCTTGGTGGAATCGTTCTCCGACCGTATACAGTTCAGCAATCAGGAAAACAATCGCAATCCAGATGATGGCGCCTGGAAACAGCAACATTGCCGTCAAGAACAAGAACCCTTCCGTCCGTTCCACGAGCCCCGGCTGATATTGAAACGATTTATATCCATAATTTTCACTGACTGCTCCAATCGCAAGAAACATCGTCATGCCGATGACGAATGATGCAACGAGCAAAAGAATAACGACCTGCGTTTCCGGAAACCGAAGTGCTAGACCGATCAAAACAGATAGTTCGACGATCCGGTCAAGGACAAGATCAAGGATCGTCCCAATCGGTGTCGTCTTCTCTTTTCGCGCCATCGTACCATCGATGACATCGAGCATTCCGGAGAGCCATAGTAAGATAATAGCCGTTCCCATCATATCATTGTAGACAAAAAAGCCTGTTGCTCCACCGATGATGCCGGAAATGATCGTCACTTGTGTCGCTGACAGCCCCATTTTCTTGAATAAAGTCGCCCCTTGGTCAAATAGGGGTTGAACGAGTTTACGCGCACGCGTATCTAACATATCACCCCTCCTTTCTAACAATATACCCTTCCTGCTGGTGGATCATCTCTTCTGACGAGAGCACGATCCGTTCTCCTGACGTCCGCTCTACTTCGTAGAATCGAACACCGTATTGCATGAGTTCTTTCGTAATCGTAACACGTTCATCGTCTTCCTTCGTCGGTCTTGAGACCAAGTTGACTGCCGTCAACGGATACCAGATTCCTTCAATCTGTATGCCTTCGCCGAAAAACGGACTCGTCTCACTTAGGTTGATCGGCGTTCCATAGTCGACGATTCGGCCTTGCTCCAGTACATAGACGACATCCGCCATCGCCATCGCCTCTTCCCGATCATGCGTGACAAGGAGTGTCGTGACCCCTTGTTCCTCAGTCAATTTGCGAATCAAAGTCCGGAGTTCCCGCCGTCTTGGTACATCGAGACTCGAGAACGGTTCGTCAAGCAATAGGAAGTCAGGTTGACTCGCAAGTGCTCGTGCAAGACTTGCTCGCTGTTGTTCGCCACCTGAGAGTTCATGGACTGCGCTATGCCCTCTTCCTTCAAGTCCGACCCGGTGTAACCAAGAATCGAGTTCGACCGGTGTTAGCCTTTTCGCACCGAGACGAATATTCTGTTCCACGTTCAAATGCGGAAACAGCAAAGAGCGCTGAAACATCATCGTCACGCCGCGCTGATTCGGTGCCAGTTTCGTCACATCACGCTCGCCAAACCGAATGCTACCGTTCGTCACGCGTTCTAGACCCGCAATCAGACGCAGAAGCGTCGTTTTCCCACTCCCGCTCGGTCCAACGAGCGCGACACACTGTCCTGATTCGATTCTTAAATCAATTTCAGATAAGACCTGTTTCGTTCCAAACCGTTTACTGACCTGTTGTATCGTGACTTCCATTTAAACGCCTCCGTACGATTTGTATCCAACTCGTAAAAATGATAGCCTGTCCCGCATAAAGAAGTACAGGTAAGCCAATCAACCAGATGGTCGCAAGCCGAGCCGTCTCTTGTGAATTGCCGGAATATGCCGGAAAGACTTCAATTGCTATCATCCGGACGACTCCACCACCAATCAGTGCGACGAGTGCATACTGACTGAGAGTGATGACTGTAACAAGTAATGTCACCGACTGAAGCGTCGAACGCATCATCGGACCTGTTAAATAAAACCATCGCTTGAACCGGTTCCCTTCGAGCAAAATCATCTGTTCAAGCATCCGCTCACCAAGTGCCTGAAAGCCGTTCGTATATAATCGAACCGTATAAGGTAACGTCGGCAAGAGCAAAACGAGCAGCACGCCAAGAAAACGGTCCGCAAGACCGAGCCGAATCCAGGTCAAGTACAGCCCGAAAGACAACAATAAGACAGGTACGAACAACGGTAAGCTGATCAAAAATTCAGCCAAACGGATTCGTTTACCTGTTCGAAAGGCAATCGCTTTCCCTGCCATGTAACCGAATAAGTGGTTCAGTAAGATGACAGCACAGATCATCCCGATCGTTGTCGCGATTGTCGCTTCAAGACGTGGGTTCCAACTCCACTCAGATGGAATCAATCCGATCAAAGGAACGATGAACACGAGGACAATGAACACGATCACACTGATTTTTTTCATTCGCTTCGCCCCCTACTGACCTTCGCTGCAAGTGGTCGTGTCACACCAGTCATGAGCAACAATAGGAGGAAGAGTCCTCCTGTCAGGACGACACTCATCGCAAAAGCAAGTGGCTGCTCTGATAGATCGCCCTGTGTATACAAATCGAAGGCATAGACTCCGAGCAGTTTCGGATAGGTCACACCAAGTAATGCCGGAATCTCGTACGCAAACAGGATAAAGGCAAGCAAAATAAATGCTGCTTCAAGCATCGGTACAAGCAGGAATACCCCTCTCGTATGCCAAAAACGGCGCACCGGCGACAATCCGAGCATCATACCAAGTTCTTGATAACGCGGATCGAGACGCCGGACCACCGGTAAGAGATAAAAAAAGACAAACGGAATTTCTTTATACAGATACGTCAGAATGACACTAAAATAATTCCCTTCATGTGGTCCGATGACAGGCACATCACTCAAATAAAGAATGGCAAGATACGCCGCTCCTAGATGAGGGATGAATAACGGGATCGCAAGTAGCGCTGCTAGTCGTGTTCTACTTAAGAGTCGCGCGAGCCCTACGCCAATAATCAGTGCGATGCCTGTACTGACGATAGCAACGTAGCTACTGACGGCTAAACTTTCTAAAAAAACGTCATCCGTCAGTAGGTCGCGGTAATCGGCAGATGAGGTCATCGAAACACTGACCCATAATCCGTATAAGACCATGCCTGCCATCAGGAGTGCAGCGGGATATGCGTTACCGCGCCACACGAGATGGCCATTCCTTACGGATCATCTCGAAGATGGATGGATCCAGTTCCGTCCGGACCTTCCCTTCAAAGACACTCGGTTTCGGTGTCGATGCTGCAGCCGGTACTTCAGCGAACTGCTTTTGTTCTGCTGTATCAAGTGTCGATAAATCAAGGCTCGTACCGTCTCCCCAATACGTCGCCTCATATTTTTTCAATTGCGCCTCTGGTGACAACAAGGTGTTTATTGCAACAAGTGCTCCTTTTGGGTTCGGTGCATTGAATGGTACAGAAAGGAAATGTGTCGAAGCAATCGATCCATCCTTCAGGACGATCGGACGTGTTTGTTTCGGGAACGTACCTGACTTCACTTCTTGTTCTGCCCGTCTTTCATTAAAGCCCATCGTAAAGTCGACAGACCCTTTCGCATACAACTGGTCGAGTTGTGCCAGCGTCTTTGGATACGTCTTGCCTTTTTTCCAAAGGTATGGCTTAATCTCGTTCAAGTATGCCCACGTCTTCTTGAAGTCGGCTTTTGGATCTTTTAATGTCGCGTTTGACTCGACACCATACATGACGTGACGGACGAAGGCATTCCCTGTAAAGTCCGTTACTTCCGGATAGGTAAAGCGTCCCGGATTTTCCTTGACCCAGGTCTTCAACGCTTTCAAGTCGGTTGGTGGCGACTTCACATCGGCTGCATCATAGTGCAACGTGTATTGGACTTTCCCCCATGCGGCTTCGAGTCCGTCTGTTTTTGTGCCGCTATCTGAACTTTGAGCAGCAGCATCGACATACTTCATATTTGGTAGAACTTTTGTGATCTCACCATAAAGCAGGTCATCTTTTTTGGCATTCAGGAAGTTATCGCCATTGATCCAGACGACATCGATGACGCCTTTTTCCTTACCCGCTTGTTTCTCAGCACGTAATTTTTGGATGATGTCCGCCGTCTCGATCGGAACGCGTTCTAATGTAATGTTGTGTTCCTTCTTCAAACGTGGCGCCACGTATTCATCGATATAGGCATTGATTCCGTCATCGCCACCCCACATGTACATCCGAACCGTTGATTTTTCCGCTTCTTTCTCAATCGTCTGATAGCTCGTACCTAATACATTTTTCGGTTCCGGCGTCGTTGCCGGTGTTCCGCATCCCGCAAGGAGAATCCCCATGGCAAGAAAGCTAATCGCTTTAGTTTTCATTCTTTTTCTCCTTTATGATCACTTTTTATCGAACCCTGATTTACCTAACCATTCAACGACCCGCGGCATCATTCCGTATCCCTTAGCCGAGAGTTCCATCCACCACGGTGCATTGACTTCTCGTTTCCGTTGTCTCATCGCTCGAACGACGGTATGGGCGAGTTTTTCTTTTGAGAGGACGATCGATGCCACGTTTTGCTCGTACTTCCGGCTGATGTCGGCCCTTACGAAAAACTCTGTCGCAATCGGCCCTGGATTGACTGTCATGACATGAATCCCTTTTGGTCGAAGTTCAAGACGCAATGCATTCGAAAATTGTAATATCGCCGCTTTTGTCATGCAATAGATCGTCGATTTCGGTGTCGGCAGCTTCCCCGCCTGACTCGCAACATTGACGATCATCCCTCCCTTTGAGAGGAATGGCAGACATGCTTTCGTCAAGCGAATCGGGCTGAGCACATTGATGCGTTGCATCGACTCGATCGTCTCAATTGAGGTTTCATCTAAAAAGCTGAATTCCCCGAATCCGGCATTGTTAATCAAGACATCGATTCGACCGTACCGCGCGTACAATGTCTGCGCAAGTATTTCTGGTTCCTTTTCTAAATCATAGGCGTAATACTCTGCCTGTAATTCAGACGCTAACGTACGCAATCGCTCCTCGCGACGAGCGATTAAAATCAAGTTTGCGCCTTCTTTATGCAAAGCACGGGCGAGCGCTTCCCCAAGTCCGCTCGATGCCCCGGTAACAACGATCGTCCGATTGATGAGTTGCATCAGGCTTCCTCCGTCTTCACATAGTAGAGGATCCCGGATCGTTTCTCGACCGAAATCGCACCGCGTGCGACAAGTGTATCAAGGCGTGCTTTCATCTCACTCATGACAAGAGGGAATGATTTTTTTAATCGGTTTCCATATGTCACTTGTGCTAATTCGAATAACGTATGCTCTTTCGAAAAATGCTTGAGTAGTTGATCGCCGCGTGCCTTCCGTTGCAACATCCGTTCTTCGACGAGCGATGCAACATCCCGGATTGGTTCGCCATGTCCGGTATAAGCAATTCGAATATGCTCTCCTTGTAATTTCTCCAAAGAATTCAGGTACGCAAGGACAGGTCGTTTGACAAACGCATCATCACCCGGTTGCGGTTGCTCGAGCAACGGGTTCGGTTCGACCCGTTCGAGTAGATGATCCGCCGCGAACAAGACACCATCATCACTTAAAATACCGATTTGATCACTTGCATGTCCCGGCAGTTCGATGACACGGTATCGCCCAGACGGTGTGACGGGATCCCCCTCTTGTAATGTGAAATCAAGTTGCCCTTTTCCGAGCCATTTTAAGGCAGATTGATAACTTGGCAACATCTCTTGAATCGCTGCCGGAACACCGAATGATGTCGCTAATCGACGCAAGAATGCGTCTCCATTGTTTAAGAACGTCTCATCTTGCTCCAAGTACGGACGCAACCGTGCATGTCCATAGACAGGGATGCCTTTTTCTGAAAAACGGTGCGCCATCCCCGCGTGATCCGCATGATGATGCGTCACGATGACACGATCGAGATCCTCGACTTGCAGACCATGTCGAGCCAAAGTCTGTTGCATCGCTTGCCACGCTTCTAGTGTATCGGGTCCACAATCAATGAGGAGGTTCTCCCCCTCCGTTCGTAATACATAGCAGTTTACATCCCCCACCGGGAACGGTGTCGGAATCGGAATCGAAATGATTTCGTCAGATACAGTCATGCCTACACGCCTCTTTTCTCTCGTCCATTTTCTTTCATTATAGAGAGAATGAAGCTATAGCGCCAAACTTTGTGCGTCAATGGCTACTATTTGTTATCTAGCATACGTGAGCACGTAAGAAACGGATGCAAAAAAAACCGACCTTTCCGCAGATTGAAAGGTCGGTCAAAAACTTATTTTAAGTTGAGGACTGTTAATTTATCGCGCGTCATGGAAGCGAGGCTTCGTCCGACACCTTGTACGCCGAGACCTGACGATTTCACACCGATGAATGGGAAGTGGTCAGGACCACGTTCCGTCCGGCCGTTGATCTGAACAGAACCTGTTTCAAGCGCATCCGCTACAGCAAACGCTGCATCGATGTTCTCCGTGAAGACACTCGCTTGAAGACCGTATTCGGATTCGTTCGAGTACGCGATCATTTCGTCGACCGAGTTGACACGGATGATCGGAAGAACTGGTCCGAACGGCTCTTCCCAAGCGACGCGCATGTCGCGTGTCACGTTGTCAAGAAGCGTTGGTTCGATCAAGTTCGCCGTACGTCCGCCGCCAGTGACGAGCGTTGCGCCTTTGTCAGTTGCATCCGTGATTAATCCTTCGACGAAGTCCGCTGACTTCGTATCGATGAGCGGTACGACGACACTGTCTTGTTCAGGTGAACCGACAGTCAATTTCGCGATCCGTGTCTTGAGTTCTTCAATCAAGGCATCCGCTTGCTGATCAAGAACGAAGACACGTTTGATTGCTGTACAACGTTGACCCGAGTACGAGAACGCCCCACTGATGATGTGATCTGCCGCAAGCGACAGGTTTGCATCTTCAAGGACGAGTGCTGGGTCTTTTCCGCCGAGTTCAAGGACGAGTGGAATCATTGCCGATTGACGCGACAAGTGTTGTCCTGTTCCTGTACCACCTGTGAATGTGATCATGTTGATTCCAGGGTGAGCCGTCAAGTAATCACCGATGACTGATCCACGACCTGTGACGATGTTGACGAGTCCAGCCGGAAGACCTGCTGCAACGAGTGCTTCGACCATCAAGATGCCGCTGATCGAACCTTGTGTTGCTGGTTTGAAGACGACGGCGTTCCCTGTCATGAGTGCAGGTGCGAGTTTTGCTGCTGCCAAGTTGACTGGGTAGTTAAATGGTGAAATCGCAAGTACGACGCCGAGCGGTGCTTTTTTGATGACCGCGATTTTTTTCGCGCTACCGCCAGGGAACGAGTCCCCTTGCATCATCTGACCGTCGAAACGAAGACCTTCTTCTGCTGTATAGCGAATGATTTCAGCTGTCCGTTTGACTTCCTTGACGCCATCCGCGCGTCCTTTACCGACTTCGCGCATGATGACTTCACCGATTTCGTCTGCACGTTTCTCGAGTTCCGTTGCCCAAGCGTGAAGCAATTCAGCCCGTTTGTTGGCCGGTTGTTTTGCCCACTCTGCTTGCGCCGCTTTTGCTGAAGCGATGGCACGGTCGACTTCCGGTTTCGTCATCGCTTGAACGCGACCGACAAGATCCTCTTTATATGGTGAAGAGATTTCAATCGTCTCTTTTGATTCACTTTCATGCCATTGTCCATCTAGTAAAAATGTGTAGGTTGTTGCTGTAGTCATTCCACTCTACCTCCATTTATTTTTATCTCTCTCATTTCAGTGTGTGGCTGCATAGCCTATTGTAATCAATTGGTCAGACAAATGCCAAACTTTTTGCTTAACACATTATGAAAGCGATTACAATACTTTTTTTATCATTTCAGAACTAGAATTTTTAGCATACTATGCCGATAACTAGTCAGAAGTGAAGTGAAGGTAATGAAAGGGGCACAACTACATGTATAATCAGCACGATATTTTATTAGAAGCCGGTACGAATGAACTCGAGATCGTCATCTTCCATTGCGGTCCGTATACATTCGGGATCAACGTCATGAAAGTTCGGGAAATCATCGTTCCGCTGCCGATGACACCACTCCCGGGTACACCGGATGCTGTCAAAGGACTGATCGAACTCCGCGGTGAAGTCATGACGGTCATTGATTTGCCGACGGTCATCGGTGTTCCCCACGACGAAGCAACTGAGGATCGTCTGATCATCTGTGAATTCAATGGCGAAAAGAGTGTCCTGCGCGTCGATTCCGTGACGGAAATCCGCCGTATCTCATGGGAACAGATTGATACACCAAACGAACTCGCGCGTGGCATCGAAGGTTTGACGAACGGTGTCGTTAAAACAGGCGATAAGATGATCATCCTGCTCGACTATGAAAAAATCGCTCTTGAGCTCTCCCGCAAGGATATCTTTGCGCGCGAAGAAGGACGTCGCGTCCAGTCCCGCGACCGGTCCGACAAAGTCATCTGGATCGCGGAAGACTCGGAAATGCTCCGGACGTTGATCATCGAAACACTCGAAGAAGCCGGTTATCATGGACTCAAATGGTTCATTAACGGGAAAGAAGCGTTTGATGCCTTTGAACAAGGCAGCAACTGTGATCTCCTCATCACGGATATCGAAATGCCGAAGATGGATGGACTCCATCTGACGAAACGGCTCCGTGAGGACGATCGGTATGCGGAACTGCCAATCATCGTCTTCTCCTCCTTGATTTCCGATGATTTACGTCACAAAGGGGAATCGGTTGGTGTTAATGCGCAAATCACGAAACCAGAAATCGGTCGTTTGATCGAAACGGTCGATTCATACGTCTTATAAGAAAAAAAGCCGACATCATGTCGGCTTTTTTAATCTATTCGATTGCTCAACGCAGCGCGTCAAGGTTTTTTCCAGTAAAGACATCGAGCCAGACGACACGGAATTCCACCATGCATTGCTCAATCCGATCGACGATTTCCTGTGTTCCGGACATCGAACCGGATTCTGCTGTTTTTTCAAGCAGTTCGAAATCATCGGCTAAATCATCAGCGGCTACGGAATAGGAAGCACCTTTTAGCAAATGAGCAAGCTTTTCAGTCTGCTCCGCGTCTTGCTGAGCGACGGCATCTTTTAGTTCAGGAAACTTGCGATCGAACTGCGCGATATACGTCTCTCCGATTTTTTGAAGAAACGCATGATCGCCTCCTGCGATCGATTGAAGTTCTTCGAGCTTCTTAGCGTTAAAAAAAGGCATATCTTCCCCTCCTCTGTTTTCATCTTAACATTAATCATCATAAAAAAAAATTGGAGAATCATTTACACACCGCATCTTCTGTTTCTATAATGAGACAGTGAAGAGCAGGAGGGATAGACAATATGTTGACGATTTATCGAAGCGATGTCACCGGGGCAGTCAACGAGATACAGGAGTTCACAAAGGGTTCCTGGATCCATCTTGTCAATCCGACAAAGGACGAAGCCGACCAGGTCATCGCTGCTACGAATATTCCAGAGGATTTCATTTATGACCCTTTGGACGTGGAGGAAAAGCCACGTTTTGAAAAAGATGAAGAAGGTCTGCTGATGATCGTCGACGTTCCCTACATCGAGGAAGAATCATCAGGACGCCGTTATAATACGATTCCGCTCGGTATCATCGTGACCTCCCGTCATTTCATCACCGTCTGTTCACAACAGCTCGATGTCTTGACATTGTTTTCAAGCGGAAAACTCCGGGGTTTCCGGACGAACTACCGGTCGCGCTTCGTATTCCAGATTCTCTACAAAGTCAGTTCCTCGTATCTCCGTTTTCTACGCCAAATCGATCGTCGTATGGACGAACTCGAAGAAGAGCTGCAACGTTCGATGCGAAATCAAGAAATCTTTCAATTGATGAACCTTCAGAAATCGTTAGTCTATTTCATGACTTCCTTGAAATCAAACGATGGTGTCCTCGACCGGATCATCAAAACACCGAGTCTCGAGAAACATGAAGACGATGAAGACTTGCTTGAGGACGTCTTCGTTGAACACCGTCAAGCGATGGAGATGGCACAAATCTATAAAGACATCATCAGTTCGACGATGGATACATTCGGTTCCGTCATCTCGAACAATGTCAACTTCGTCATGAAGTTCCTTGCCTCGATTACGATCGTCATCTCGATTCCGACGATGATTTCCGGAATGTTCGGGATGAACGTCCATGTTCCGTGGGAAGGGGAAGTCATCGGTTTTTGGATCGTCTTCGGCATGATGATTTTCTTCTCTGGACTTGCCGCATTCATCTTATGGCGGAGAAGGTTTTTCTAGTACAAATGGATTCGAAAACGCAAAAAAGACTCAGTGACGGTGTTTCCGTCGCTGAGTCTTTTCATTTTACGATTTAATTGATTTCGACCGTCACGAGACAGAGATCATCCGCTTCATCACTCTGATCCGGCTGAATCAACTGATGGATGTTTGGTCCTTGTTGTTCAATCAGATTCTGGATCGCATAAATTCCTTCATCAATCCCTTTGCTGTAAAGTTCCATGAAACCGTCCGTATAGAGGTAAACACATCCTGGTGAAACGAGATCGATCGTTTTGCTCGAATACGTCGAATCTTCGAACATACCGACTGGAAGTCCCGTATTCTCAAGCGGAATGATTTGATCATTCATCCGCAGTAAACCAGGTGGATGCCCTGCGTTCGCATAGCTGAGTTTCATCTCATCTAGGTCGATATAAAGATAGACGGCCGTGAAATAGATTTCTGTCTCGTCTCCTGGGAACAGACGACTCATCTGTTGATTCAACTCTTCCAGTACCTGTGCCGGATCACCAATTCGGTGTACGAGTTCGAACAAAATCGAACTCATCCCCATCGTGATCAAGGCAGAAGAGACACCATGCCCCATGACATCGAACAAGATGATGCCGTATTTATTCTGAGAGATGCGATACCAGGCATACATATCTCCCGCTAGTTTCTTAGACGGGATATAGGTCGCCATGATCCGGATCTCATCATCCTCGATATTGGCACTGAGGACACTCTGTTGCAGTTTTTGGGCCAAATCAAAATCTTCTTGTAATACTTTTTCATAACGTTTTCGCGCATCGATCGCTTGCTTCAGACCGACTGCGTTACGAACCCGTGCAAGCAATTCCGTTTTCCGGATTGGTTTCGTCGTATAATCGGATGCCCCCGCGTCAAGTCCATCGACGATGTCTTCTTCGTTTGATCGTCCGGAGACGATCAGGATTGGCAGTTCATCGAGACCAAACCGTTTGCGAATCAAACGCGTCGCGTCGATTCCGCTGATTCCCGGCATCTCGACGTCGAGCAGGACGACATCCAATTGTTCAATGAACAACGGGTCTTCCATTAATGAGATTGCCTCTTCCCCACTCATCGCTTTGACGACATCATAGCCTTCATTTTCCAACAATCGCTCTAAGAGCATTAAATTCGTCAATTCGTCATCTACGACCAAAATACTCACCCGCCGTCACCTCGTTCCCTTTAACATGTTTATCTGACATCAGTTTAGCACACAACCTGCAATTTCGTTTAGACGGATGCTGCGTTTTCCGTCATACTAGAAAGTGAACGAAAGGAGGAGTGGACTATGTGGTTATATGTCGTCTCCATTCTCATCATCGTATTCGTCTTGGTCGCCTCGATCATCGTCATTTCAAAAGGATATGGCTATAAAGGCAACAAAGACGATATCGAAATCGATTATGATGAAATCAACCGAAAAATTCGTCACGAAAATGATGATGATTCTTCCAACAAATGAACCTCTTAGACCATCATATCACGATGGTCTTTTTTTTAATTCATTTCAAATGCATGTTATTTTCAAATGTTTTTGATTCGTCTACAAGGGTATATCCATATCATGGCTAAATATTATCTCAAGGGAGTGTTCATTATGGAACCGAAGCTTCAACATGATCCACATGCAACGCACGCAGAACATCCGAATCGTCAGTTCGATCAGGAAGAATCATCCGGTCGTCAAGTCAATCTCGTCACAGGGATGTTGCTCGGTGCCCTTGTCGGCGGTCTGTTGACGCTACTTAGCTCTTCGTCCCGCCAAAATACGAAACAAAGCTTACGTGGTGCGAAAGATTCTGTGTCGACGCTCGCGTCTTCCATCAAGGAAGATCCGTCAGGCAAAGCATCGCAAGTCATCAATCAAGTAAAGAGTGCTTCCAGCATCATTCAAGAAGTGGCTTCTGACGTCCAAAACGTCTATGACAAAGTGAACACAGAACTAGAAACAGTAAAATCAGATGCTTCGACAGTGAAGGACACGGTCAATGAGACGAAAGGCGACCTAAGTGATATCAGCAGTAAGGTCGTCGAAGCGAAGGATGTCGCACTCGGCAAAGAAGAACCGCCTGCTGCGCATGATGCGTCGAATCAACAAACAAGTACTTCTTCTAATACTGAGGAAAAACATAAAGGTGAAGGTATCTGATCACTCAGATGCACTTCTGAAGTGACCCTGGCGTGTTCGACACGTCGGGGTTTTTAACGTAAAAATTGTACAACGATTGCGATGCGCTCACGCATCCCGAAGCGGAGGACTCCTGACAGTGGTGTCTCAGCCGGAATCGCATCCGTCCGTAACCCAAGCTGTGCCGCTTCTTTTCGAGCACGGTACAGATGGAAGTCCGAGGTAACGATCGAAACATCACGGACACCTTTTGGCAATAAGGCTTTTGAATACTGTAGATTTTCCATCGTTGATGTCGAGCGCGATTCAAGAATCAAGCGTTCCTCTTTAATGCCAGACGCCACCATCCCCCGTCGCATCGCTTCCGCCTCCGAAATATCTTCATCCGGACCTTGCCCACCACTTAAGATGAAGCGGACATTCGGATGTTGTTTTCCATATGCGGCTGCCGCTTGAATCCGGTTATGTAAGATTTGTGACGGTTTTTCTCCTTTGACACCCGCGCCAAGGACGATGACATAGGGTGACGTGCCATCAGCGAGTGGTCGTTCCCCTCTACTGACGAAGATTCCGACACTGTACCAAAAAGCGACACAAGCGATGAGCCCGCTTCCGACCAGCCATTTAACATTTCGTTTGCTACACGCGCGTTTTATCATATCGTACGACCTCTCCGATGAAAAATGACTTACGCTATGCTGTACGTATGTTTCGTCCTAAAAGTTTCAGGACGATGCCGCTGAGCTTTCATAAAAAATGGGGCTGACTCAATCTACAAAGATAAGGGTGGCAGAATGATGATCTGCCACCCTTATTTCGTAAAAAAGAATGACTCATTACACGCCACTCCTACAGGAAAAAGCGCATCTTTGCGCTGTCAGAGACAAACAAGACCCGCTTTCCTGCTTGAACGAAGCAGGAAAACTGGCTTGTGTCTCGCCTGAGGAAAGGGCGTGAAAAGACGCGTCATTCTTTTTTGAGTCAACCCCATTTACTCATTTTACTGATTCGCCATCAATTTCCCCAAATTGATGTCACGTATTCCGGATGATCGATAAATGGATTCCGGTTCTTTTGCCACTTCTCGAAGATGACGTCATTACGGCGTTTCTCGAAGCTATCGACTGGGTCGAGTTTGTTCCATGCTTTTAGCGTTGATAACTTTCCGTGTAACGGATTCGAGCCATTGTTGACGTTCTCGGAAGTCTCGAGATCGATTTCGCCGCCTCCTTCATAACGAACCGCCATATAGAAAATCATCCGTGCGATATCCCCTTTGACGCGGTTTGGTGGTTCCCACGAATCGCCATCCCGGTAACAATCGCAACCGCTGTATTTCGTTCCACCATTGTCAAAGTCAAGGTTTCCCCGCGCACTATTGACGACGACATCGGCAGGACGAAGGTGATGTAAATCCGTTCCCGGTCCGTTTGCTGTTCCGAAATCACCGTGTGATTTCGCCCAGACATGTTCGCGGTTCCATTGACCAACGTTTCCACCATTACTTGTCTTCGCAATCGACTTCCCCGTGTACAATTCGATGACATTGTTTGCATTGTTTGGATCCTGATCCGTTTCTTTGAGTGCCGTCCACACCGTGTCGTATGACACCTGTGTATGATTGTCGATGATATCGTGCAGCGATGCCTTCAACGCTGCCCCTGTTTTTCCTGCTGCCGGTAGATAGTACGCATCAATCGTTGATTGTGACGTAACCATCTGCGGTCCTGCCGATACCTGTTTTAGATCGACTGTTTTGGCTGTAACCGGTGTAAAGACGATTGACCCGAGTGCAAGTGTGGCAGCAAGTGCACCTGTGACCTTTGACTTCCAGTTCATGTGTGTTCCCCCTCGAATGGTATGTATGAAAGCGGGTGTTACAGGCTCATTTTCACATCGAATACCACCATGGTGGAAGATGGACGATAGACCCGTATTTCACTCATGGATCCCCCATTCAGATTTTTGACGGAAAGACAACGGTGATATGGTCCTGATTTTTTTCGGACAAAACATCAATAGACCCAAAATAGTTCACTACAAAAAATATTCTAGGTTCGAAAGTCATAAACGAATGACACTGACAAATAAGAACCCGGGACGATATGCCTGCCTTCCTGATCTTACCTATAATTATTAATGCAAGCGCTTTCACAAATCTCAAGGAGGTCTTTACGTGAAACAAAAAGGATGGATTTTAGCAACCGTCGCATCTGCTGCTTTTTTAGCGCCACTTGCGCAACCGATTGCAGTCGGAGCGACCGCCGACAATGGCACGATGATGCAGTATTTCGAATGGTACGTGCCAAATGACGGCAACCACTGGAATCGTCTCGGGAGTGACGCGACGAAGCTCGATCAGCTTGGCATTACATCGGTCTGGATTCCCCCGGCGTACAAAGGAACTTCACAAAACGACGTCGGCTACGGTGCTTACGATTTGTATGATTTAGGAGAGTTCAATCAAAAAGGAACCGTCCGGACGAAGTATGGTACAAAAGCACAGTTAAAAACGGCGATTGGTCAATTGCATACCGCTGGAATCGATGTCTATGGCGACGTCGTCATGAATCATAAAGGAGGAGCAGATTTTACGGAAGCCGTCACGGCAGTCGAAGTCAATCCGGGAAACCGAAACCAGGAAGTCTCCGGCGATTATCAAATTCAAGCATGGACAGGTTTTAACTTTGCTGCGCGCAACAATCTTTATTCGAACTTCAAATGGAAATGGTACCATTTTGACGGAACCGACTGGGATCAGTCACGTTCTAAGAGTGCCATCTACAAATTCCGCGGAACCGGAAAAGCATGGGATACGGACGTTTCAGGTGAAAACGGCAATTATGACTACCTGATGTATGCTGATCTCGACTTTGATCACCCGGAAGTCCAACAAGAAATGAAAAACTGGGGGAAATGGTACGTCAATGAGCTGGGTCTCGATGGATTCCGTCTCGACGCCGTCAAACATATCAAACACGGCTACTTGGCAGACTGGCTCGCGAATGTTCGCCAGACGACAGGTAAACCGTTATTTACAGTCGCCGAATACTGGCAGAACGATCTCGGAACACTACAAAATTACCTGAGCCGGACGAATTATCAACAGTCCGTCTTTGACGCACCGCTTCACTATAAATTCGAACAGGCAAGTAAAAGTGGCGGGTATTACGACATGCGGACGATCTTTGATGGAACAGTCGTCAAGAGTAATCCGGTCCAAGCCGTCACACTCGTTGAAAACCATGATTCGCAACCGGGACAATCACTTGAATCAACGGTTCAGTCGTGGTTTAAACCGCTCGCCTATGCGATGATCCTGACACGTGAACAAGGGTATCCGTCGGTCTTCTACGGTGATTATTATGGAACAAAAGGTACGTCTAATCGCGAAATTCCAGCACTCGCTTCGAAGATTGATCCGTTGCTCAAAGCACGGAAGGACTTCGCGTTCGGAAAACAAAACGATTATCTTGATAACCAAGATATCATCGGTTGGACACGGGAAGGAGTTTCAGATCGCGCGAAATCAGGTCTTGCGACAATCCTCTCAGACGGTCCTGGTGGTAGCAAATGGATGTACGTCGGTCTTCAGAATAAAGGCGAAGTCTGGACGGACATTACTGGAAACAATCCGGCATCGGTCACAATAAACCAAGATGGTTATGGTCAATTCTTCGTCAACGGTGGTTCGGTCTCCGTCTATCGTCAGCAATAAACACTTAAAAGGTCTCTTCCGCGTAATACGGGAGAGACCTTTCTCTATCATTCAGCTAGTCCGACACTTGATTTCACATGCTCTTCCATTTCGATTGCCTGTAACAAGAAATGCGCCACATCCGCCCGGTTGATTTGTTTCGCATCCTCCGGTACACCCGTGTCCGCTTGACGATAGAGTCCCGTCAACGGACCGTTCAGTAAACGGAGTGGTCGTGCTACTGTATAATTCAAATCCGCTTGTTGCAGGAGTGCAATCGCTTGGCGGTGATCCTTCAGTGGGTTCTTCAGAATCCGCTGAGCGAGCATCCCTTGCACGCCAGGCAACTCATCATCAACACCAGCAGAAGCGACGTAACCAATCCGCTCTACCCCCTGCTTTTTCATCGCGGTCACGATCCGGACGAGACTCCGTTCTAAAAAACCACTATATGCAAGGCTCTCTGTACCAAGCGCCGTCAGGACGGCATCTTGTCCAGCAACTGCAGCCGTCACTTCTTCTTGATTGAGCACGTCGCCTTTGACGACGTGTAACCGTTCGTCTCGGAGCGTTAGTTTTTCCGGACTCCGGACGAATGCCGTGACCTCATGTCCGTGATCGATCGCCTGTTTAACGAGCTCTTGTCCGGTTTGACCAGTTGCTCCAAAAATAATCAATTTCATACAAAACATCCTTTCCCTTTCAAGATCCATTGCTTCCATCATACCCTCAGCGCTTGAAAATGAATCGTTTTACCTTATCCTTATTTTCAGAAAATTGTTTTTATTCGTTAAGCATGTATGCTAAAATCTTCCTAAGTACATATGGATATTTTTTCCTTAAGCAATTGAAACATCATATCCTTATTCCTTTTATTTATAAAGACGGAGAGGAGGAATATGTGTGTTACGGCAACGTTTCATCATGTCGCTTGGTGTCATTTTAATCGGTCTATTCTTGTTTCAAACTACCGCGACGTATATTTATACGCATTACATCATGCCAGACCCTGTCAAAAATCCATCTGACTGGCGATACGTAGATGGAGACACTGATCGTAAAAATGATCCTGGTCACTCTCATTTCAAAACAAAAGACAAGATACCTTTTAGTCCAATCGAACGAATACCTGGTCCTAATGAGCTCTGGCAGTCTCTTAAATCGGATGCGTCTGATTCTCCATTTTTTTATCTGCAATACATCATTTTAATCAGCTTGTTTAGTCTCATGATCTGGAAACTCGTTCAGTCGCGTCGCGTGAAAAAACGACGCAATCCTACAGGTGATGTAACAGATGACGTTCCAGTAGCTCAATCGATCTTTCGACCTCCTGCTTTAAAGAAATCACCTGATCTGTATACATCGTACTCGTCTTCACGTGTCCGCGATCTTGTTATCCGCTTTGAACAACACTTACCACGCAGTCAGCAACGTCGCCCGAACGAGACGCTCGAAGACTGGTTACGTCGGATTAAGATCCCTGTCGATTTCCAGTTGTACCGGAATATCCGATATGGTGACATGTCGGAAACAAACGTCACGAACGATGAGATTCTTCGTTTCGAACAACAATTAGCACGCTACTCATCACTTTAACCTTGGAGGGATTTCCTATGAAACTACAACAATTAAAAGACCAACTCAACTCCATCTATCTCGGTAAACCAGACGTCATCGATCTCTGTCTGACGGCACTGATCGCGGAAGGACATATTCTTCTTGAAGACGTGCCGGGTACTGGGAAGACGATGCTTGCGAAAGCACTCGCTCAAAGCTTCGAGAGTGCCTTCTCGCGGATTCAATTCACAGCGGACCTTCTCCCGTCAGACGTCATCGGTTCGGACTTCTTCAACTTAAAGACACAGGAGTTCGAGAATAAACGCGGTCCGTTGTTCGCGAACGTCGTCTTGATCGATGAGATCAACCGCGCCGTTCCGCGGACACAATCGGCATTGCTCGAAGCGATGGAAGAACGTCAAGTCTCGATCGGTGGAACAACCTATCAGATGCCAGCCCCGTTCTTCGTCATCGCGACACAAAATCCGATCGAGTCCGCAGGAACGTTCCCGCTACCTGACGCTCAACTCGATCGCTTCATGGTCGCAATCGAAGTTGGTTATCCGGACTTTGAGAACGAACGCCGCTTATTGTCTGAAATTCTGACAAACGTCCGTCGGTCAGCTGTCGGCATTGCGTCTGGCGGTGACTTGATTTCCTGGCAGGAAGAAGCACGTCGTGTCCACGCATCGCAAGACGTGCTCGATTATCTATTACACATCGTTCAAGCGACACGGAACCATGAACTCGTTGAAGTCGGGGTTAGTCCGCGTGGCGCGATTGCCCTGCTTCGTGCTTCCCAAAGCTATGCGTTCTTGAATCAGCGCGACTTCATCATCCCGGAAGATATCAAATATCTTGCGAAACATGTCCTGTCCCACCGTTTGACGTTGACACTCGAAGGCGGAATCAAGACGACGAAAGCAGCTGTCTTAACACATATTCTTGACGACGTACCGGTTCCGGTTGAGATGGGGTGACGATTCATGCAGATTGAACGTTCCGTCCCGTTTTGGCTTGAACGCCGACTCTTTCCACTGTACGTCACGATGACGTTCATCTTCCTCTTCATTCCACGTCTTTCCGTCCTCGGTTTCCTGTTCGCAGCCTTGGCGACGATTCATTTCGTTGTCGGGCGAACAGAAAAACAGCTCCGGCGGGACGTCGCGATCGAATGGAAACACTATGAATCATTGATGTTCAATCAGGAACAGACGTCGCTCCACTTACAAGTCTTCGGTGTCGAATCCTTGCGTCAGCTCGGACTCGAAACGACGCTTCGGTTGCATACGGATGGCGGTGTCATCTTCCCTGACATGGACCCGCTTCACCCAGCAACATTTCATGCAGTAATTGACTCGGAAGAGGATGTGACGATTCCGATTCAGACCGTGCGCCGTGGACCGGCCGAATTCGATGAGATCATCTTGACGATTCGCTTGCCCTGGAGGATGGGGGTCTATCTTTTTACGTTTGATACGTATCCGTCGTTTACCGTCTTACCGTCCTTGACGGCGCAAGCAACGCCGCTTCTTTTGCAACGTTTACGGATCGGTGACCGACCGGACCGGTACTCACCGCTCAAGAATAAACTCGTACAGCTTGGTGCAAAACCATATACGGCAGAACCGTCTAAAGAGATCGACTGGTATGCGACGGCGAAGACCGGTCGATTGCAGGCGAAAGTGTTCGAAACGAGCAATCAGGATACGTTTACGATTGCCTTGAACTTATCGTCTCCAAGCGGTTACGGGCTCCATCAACACTTCGAGACATTCATCGAGCAAGCGGCGTTTCTGATCAGTGAATTGATCAAGGAAGGCTGTAAGATTGAACTCTTTCTCAATCGACTCGACGAAGCGAACCGGATGACACATCTTTCACTTCAAGAAGGACAACCACAATTAAAACATGTCTTAATGACCCTCTCGACGGTCTCGACGCGTGATTCGTTCATCGCAACACAACAGTTCGAACGCTACGTACTGCGCCGTAAACATATGAACAGTCAGTTGATCCAGATTGGCAATGATCGGATCCTCGCCATCGGTTGAGGATCCAAAGAAAGGAGTTTTTCGCTTTATGGTATTTATCGCCCGAAAATCGATGCAGCTGATCGTGGCATTTTTTGTCCTGATTGCGATCAGCGCTCTTCCGGCGCTCGTCGTGCAAATGAAAATCAATCCGGCAAGTTACTGGGAAGGTCTGAAGCAACAGTTTGTGCAGCTTGCAAAGCTGGATGAGATTACTTATTTCAACGTGACCGCTCAACAAAAATTCCCGTTATTACCTGCGCTTCGCCCTTTCATTCAAGAGACATTGATTATCTTCACGACAGCGATGATGATTTCTGCTGTCTCAGCAATCCTTTATGTCTATTTGTTTTACAGAAGCGGCAAGCGAACACGCCAGGTGTTGAGTCAAACAACACGGACACTCGAGATGGTTCCAGACCTGTTTTGGGTCATCCTCTCACAATTTCTCGTTCTGTACCTATTCAAGACGACCGGTTATGACAAAATTGAAATTGCCGGAACTTATGCGGATTCGATTCGTTTTTTACCGATTCTTACGCTGACGTTGACAACACTGTTCTTCTTCATCAAATGGCTGACGACGCAAGTACTCGGACAAGAATCTGCTCCCTTCCTTGAACTGGCACGGGCAAAGGGGATGCGCTCTGCCGCGCTTTTTTGGAAACATTTATTACCGACGATGTTCTATCGTTTTTATTTGTTTTTCCGAGCCAATATCATTACGGTCCTATCCAGTCAACTGATTATCGAATACACATTCGAAGTACAGGGATTATTTCGTTTTATTCTTTACAATGGCGATATGCCGATTTTAATGGTCATCCTGCTTTTAATCTATATCCCTATTTTCGTACTTGATTTACTGGCAGAATGGCTGATTCCGAATGCTTGGAAAGGGGAAATTTGATGCATCGCACGCTTATACGAGATCCAATCTTTTGGTTTTGTCTGTTTCTGCTAACCGGATTACTGCTTCTCAGTTTTGGGAATACGATCTTCCGGGATGGGAAAGTGGATCACATCGCTAACCTCTATTCCAAGGACGGTACGTTCCTTGCAACGTCACCATTGAAACCGTCAAGTGATCAATGGCTCGGTACGGACCGCTCCGGCAATGACCTCTTTCAAATGATGATTGAAGGGTTCAAATGGACCGTTGGTGCTTGTACCGTCGTAGCCTTAGGTCGTATGCTTCTCTCGCTTGCGATTGGTGTTCCGCTCGCTTTTCGGAATGCGCGAGTGAACCGTTATTTGAAGCTCGTACTCGATGGCTTTTTAGTTCTTCCGCTTTCGTTAGTGTCTTTATTGCTCCTCTTCACCTCTCTTATTTTCTTGGATTCGACTGTAGTTCCACCCTTATTCAATCGTGTCTCGTTTGAGGTGACGGTCTTGATTTTGCTCGGTCTACCTTCTTTGTCACTCTATCTGATTGCTGAGACCCGTCAGTTGCTTAGTCAAGAGTTCATGATTGTCGCCCGGACACTCGGCGGCAGTCCATGGTATCGGTTCCGACGGCACATTTGGCCGCACCTTGTTCCGACGTTGACGATCGTTTTCATGCAACAGTTCATCCAAACATTGATGTTGCTCGTTCACTTATCACTTTTTGGTATTTTCTTCGCCGGAACGGTTAATTTAAACGAAGGAATCGCACCTTCGATTTTTGAATGGGCCTCGATGTTCGGTTACTATTACCACCAATTCTCAGCGACATCCTGGTTCAACCATATGTTTCTCGTTCCGCTGATCGGACTAGCACTGGTCGTCTTTTTCAGCAATCTATTCATGAGTCGGCTCGAACGGGCTTTCCGTTTCCGCCAGCAACTCAAACCGATTAAACGATCACCCTCTCGTGCCCAAGACGAAGCAGCCGCGACGTCGATGGTTGATCCTTTTACACCCGTTGCACTGAAATCCCATCACGATTCTGATTGACAATCCATTTTTTTCCTCTTACACTAGAAAAAAACATGAAATGAGGGCGTCCGATGTAAATCATTCTGAATTCTCACTCCTAACTAAATACGTACGATATGGAGGTCATTCAGAATGAACCGGTTTACGCTTTTATTGGTCAGTCAATGGATTGCGAATGCAGGAGATGCGCTCTATATCGTCTCCCTGATCGCGATGATTTATCAAACGACAGGGCAAGCGAGTCTCGCTGCCCTGTTTCCTGTTCTCGTCACAGCAGGGATGACAGGAAGCGGCTTTTTATTCGCTCAAGTCGCTCAACGCGTTCCGCACGCTTCCTTGTTGTTTAGTAGTCAACTCCTCAAGACGATTCTGTTAGGCATCATCTGGGGACTTGATTTGCCACTACCACTCGTCCTCGCGCTCGTTGGGTGCATCGCCTGCTTCGACGGATTTGCGCGTCCAATCGAGAGTGCTTTCATCCCTCGACTATGCCAGGACGTTCAAAAGACAAACAGTCTCGTCCAAGGTTCGAATCAAGTGATTCAGCTCGTCATGTGGCCGCTCGGTGCCATTCTGGTCAGCTGGTTATCGCCTCTTTCCGTCTTGTCCTTCTCGGCGGATCTGTTTTTAGGTGCCAGTCTCATCAGCTATCTGTTCTATCGAAGCGTCCGCTCTCTACCCGACCCTTCGATGGAAGGGGAAGACGTCTCCTTCTGGTCGAGTATTCGCTACACGCGAGCGCATCCATTCGCGAAAGCCAACACGTATCTCGTCGGAATCGATGCGTTCGTCAGTACGGCGTGGATTTCTGCTCTGTTCCTCGTCTACATCGATACCCACTTCCAGTTATCGGAACGCTGGTGGGGCATTTTCAATGCCTTCTATCTGCTGAGTATGATCGCCGGTAGTTACATGATGTTACGTCGTCGTGGAACGCGTTCGTTGCTTTATCGCAGTATCGGTTTTTCGATTGTTGCGACCTTCTTGTTCGCTTTCGCTCCAATCGTCACGCTTGCCGTGATCGCCTGCTTATTCCAAGGCTTCGCCAGTCAAGTCCGGGCGATCGAGCTGAATACGTTGTTGCAAACGACGATACCCCTCGAACGGTTACCGTATGTCTACAGCATTCAGCAAACCGTTTACGCACTCTGCTTCTGTCTCGGCAGTCTGCTGTTCGGCTGGCTCGCTGATCTGTTTGCGATTGAGTTCGTCTATGCACTAGCTGGCGTTCTCTCCTTATTCATGTGGCAACCGGCTCGTCAGTTGTTAAAACGTTCGATCACAACACAACGACAAGTATCGTAATCATTACGCAAAAGGACAAAGGTCACCCGCACCTTTGTCCTTCTTTTTAATTCAGTTCCGACGCGTTCGCGTTATACCGTACATTAGGAGAAACATAAGCGCGACGAACCCTAATGCGGCATATGTCAGCTGAAGCGAGAAAACACGTTCGATCAGGACAAACAACATTCCGGTTCCAAGAACCGATACACGTTCGATGACCGAGATGAGCGACGTAAACGTCGCGCGTCCGTTTTCTGGTGCTACTTCTTGAATGATTGTCGTCACATACGGCTCTGCCCAGCCGTAACACAAGTACAATAGACCGAGTAACCCGATACTGACGAGCGGTGACGCCATCGACAATCCGGTGAGGCAGACGATGTAGAGCATCGCCCATCCGACAGGTGACCGAAACAGTGACAAGGACGCACCGATTGCCTGCATGATTTGAAACAGTACGAAGACGAGTCCCATATAAATCATCGGGATCGACTGGTCACGCAAATAAAGTTGCCAAAACTCATCAACGAAATCCATCGTTGCTGCGTATAACAAGACGAGGCAAAGGATTCGAACATACACACGCCGGATCGAGAACCCTTTGAGCAACGTCAAAAAGGAATGAGACTTATCCGCTGCTCTCCGAGGTGCCTCCTTCAGGAAACACGATAACAACACAGTTCCGAGTAAGACCCACCAGGACATTTGATAGTGCCAGATCAAGTCGACGAACCGGACAGCATAACTACCAATGAGTGCCGCAAGTCCTGCCATAAGCAAACTACCGATCGAGAGCATTCGCCACACCGGCTCGAACCGGCCCTCTAGCCCGTACGTACGTAATGTTTCATAGACGTGGGCTTCAAGCGCTCCACTCAGTGCTGCGCCACCAATCCCGGCAAGTACCATCGCTAAGAGGAATGCAGCTAGCGCATTTGCTTCGAGCAGTATCGTAAACGATAACCACTCGCACACGAATCCGGCCAAAATGAACGGTTTTCTGCCCCATCGATCCGATAATAGACCAAACGGCACCTCACACATCAACATCACCCAAGCAAAAACGATCTCAGCGATGACGACATCGACAATACGCATGCCGCGTGCTTCCCAGTAAAAGCGTTCAATCACGTAAGCCGGAATGAACGCACTACTACTTTCAATGAGTATCCACAGGATGATTGGTCGCCTTACTTAACACGGCCATCTACTACGCTGCATCTCCTCACTTCCTTTCTGTTCGATAGTATTCTGTTCCCGTTTCACAGACGAAACCAACAAAAAAAAACGCCCTTTGATTTAACAACCAAAGGACGTTTTTGACCTTAACATTCATCGACAGCTTCCGTTACCGGCACAACAGACTGAACGATTGGCAGTTCGACGATAAACGCCGAACCGACCCCTTCCGTTGATTCGACATGGATCATCCCTTCATGGGAGCGGACGATTTCCTGACAAATCGCGAGACCGAGACCGGTACCGCCAATTTTTCGACTATCCGAATTGTCGACCCGGTAAAACTTACTGAACAGTTGTGGTAGCGCGTGACGCGGGATACCAATCCCTTCGTCTTCAATCTTCAACTGGACCCGGTCTTCGACTTGACGCATCGTAATCGTGATTTGACCACCGTCCGGTGAATACTTGATCGCATTGTTGATCAGATTCGTGAACAGCTGGCGCATTTTCTGTTCGTCAGCGTGTATCCGTCCCGTCGTTGATTCTTCGAAATCAAGGACAAGGTCATGGTCTTTTGCCGAAGCCGTATGGAACTCGACCGTTTCCTGAATGACTTTCGTTAGATCAAGCGGTTTAAAGTCATACTGTTGCTGACTGGACTCCATCCGCTGTACGTCCAAGAAGTCATTGACGAGGTTCGTCAGCCGCTGTGTTTCCGCATGAATCGTCTCGAGATACCGTTGCCGTTTTGTTTCATGGACGTCGCGCGCAAGCATCAATTCCGTATAGCCGTAAATCGAAGCAAGCGGTGTCCGCAATTCATGCGATACCGTCGAAACGAATTCCGACTTCATCCGGTCGATTTCCGTCTCTGCCGTGACGTCACGTAAGACGAGCATCGTTCCACGGAAACAGCCACCGTAATGGATTGCTTCTGCATACAGCGTAACGAATCGTTCTTCCTTGTTTAAGGAGAGTGATAAACTTTCCGTCGGAATTTCATGACTGCATACTTGATCCATGTACGCGAGGAACGCCTCATGCTGATCGACTTGTACCGCTAGGTCTTCGATTTTGACGTCGAGCGTCATCAATCCTTCTTCCGTCACTTGATCGTGTGCCGGGTGATGGAATAAAGCGAGTAACGGTTTATTCGCAAAAATCAGATCATCTTCGATATAGATGACAGCCTCACGAATCGAGTTCAGAAGTTTTGACGTTTTCTCACGTTCCCGCTCAATTTCCTCAAAAATACGCATCCGGAGTAAGGAAAGTGCCAATTGACGCGAGAATGACCAGATTTCGTTCGTCTGATCTTCCGTGAACGCATCCCGGTAGCGCACGAGATAAATGCTAGCAATCATCGTATTCGTTGCCGGGTCCATCACGGGAACGACGATTTCATACATCGTATACGGATACGGGAGCGGATGGTGACTAGCGACCTGTTTCGTTGAACGAACGGCACGATTGTGCAATCTTGCCCGTTCCAGTAACGAGGTCGAGGCATGCAGCAACTGATGTTCTTGATCCGTCGTCATCCCATATGAAACGATATCCGTATACCGGTCCTGCTCTAAAAAGACGATCGCCCCCAGCTCGGCATCGGTGATTGTAATCAATTTTTCAATGATTGCCGGGTACGCCGTCAACGTTTCACGCGAAGCGAGCGTCTCCGTCAACTCATTGCGATAACGCAGATGGGTCTCATTGCGTAAGGTAATATCGAGCGCCTCTTCCAGTTCTTCCTGTTGCGATTGCAACTCTTCCTGTTGTGCGATTAATTCTTCCTGTTGACTTTGCAGTTCATCATTACTCGAGACCAGCTGATATTTCTGGTTCGAGATGGCAGCTGCCATCTCGTTGAACGTCGTCGTTAATTCGCCGATCTCATCTTGACGGTTCACGACGTTGATCGGCGTCGCATCCTCACCTTTTGCGAGCCGTTCACTTTCCCGGTTCAGCTGGCGAAGCTGGCGTGTCAAGCGACGAACGAACGGTCGAACGAAAACAAGTGTAATCAATAAAAGAATCGCAATATTGACCGCTCCGAGAATTTGCGACGAATTGACCTGTTTGCCGAGCTGTTCTTGCGCTGCCATCTCCTGGTCATTCAGAGAATTCCGGTACTTCGTAAAGACCGTTTCCATGTCGACGATACTCGAACTCATATCAGCGGCACTTTTCGTCTTGATGTTGAACTTCCGTTCTGGATCGAGCGGTTTCGTTTTCGTGACTTTCCCAAGCGTCGGCATTTTCAGGAATGGTTCTGTGACTTCTCCCTCTTTTTTCGCCGCGACATAATTGATCAGACTCGGCATGACCCGTTGCGTATATGCGGTATAGAGCTCCCGTGCATCCGTTGCATACTGCTTTTCTTCCGGAAAACGTGCGTTTTTTTCGAACCACGTCGTCTGACGGTTAATGCCGTTCTTCTTCTGTTCGATTTCCTTCAACATCTCTTCGTCACCAAGCAGAACGAATCCACGCATCTCGTATTGCATGCTTTGCCATGATTCGTATAAATCGGTCGCCCGTGTCCGATGTTCGTTTAACATCTTCAATTCCTGCCGTGAATCATTCACCTGTTGTTTCGTATATAGATAAACACCACCTGTCGTTAGCAGCAGTGTCAAGAAGATTACGTAGAACGCAGACATGATTTGCCGTCCGATTGTTCGATTCAACCAAGTTTTCATAAAAGAATTCAACTCCTTTCCCTTTATCCTTCTCCAGTAATAAAGGTATTCCCGTTCATTCATTGTAAACTTTTTTCAATCGATACACAGCATTTTGCTCAAAAAGATTTCAAATTCATACAACTTTAATCTAAATCGTTGTATATGACAATTAGATATCACGATTGATCGTTTCCAACAAAAAAAGAGCCCCAATCGGACTCTTTTTCAATGATGGTGGTGATGACTATGACGATGGACCGGCTGTTCGTCCGCTAAATGATCGGCATCCAAGATACCAAGTCGTAAGTACTGGGCGACGACTTGTTTTTCAGTCGTTTCGGAAATCTGATCTGCTCCCTGAATGAGCCTTAAAATACCCGTTGCAATCCGTAACGGTTCGAGATTCGTCTTTTCGACCGGAAAACTAGTTAACGTTTCTAAGTAAGCGACGTAGTCCTGTGCATCTGATTCCGTTGGACTGACGAGACGCGCCGCATGCTCGCGCAGTTGTTGCGTCATTGAATTCGTCGAAATTCCTTTTGAAACGCCAGAGATGACTGCAAATAGAATGAATCCGATGATAAGAACAAAAAAGCCGACCATGAAAACCGGCATACCCGAGAAGAAGCCGTCGCCTCCTAATTCGCTTTCCATGAATGCTAGTGTGGACATGATGAACCCTCCAACATGAATAGGATGATAACGCTATCTCATATTACGTCATCCTGCTGAAGAAAGTTTCACCTCGTTAGGTAATTTTTTGTAATTCCGCTTGGAACCAGTCTTCAACGAAGAACCGTTCCGTCTCCGTCTCGATTTGATATGAATACAGCACCTCGAAATCACCCTCTGTCAGCATCGGCAATGTCAATTCACGCACGAGATGGCGTAACTCTTCCGTCAACTCAGCTTCATAGCGGATGAAGCCGTCCTCCCGGTGCTCGACTTCCGTCAAATACGGCAGCAAAATATGTTTCCCGAATGATTGTGGATCATCGATCACTTCCGCTGTCACACCAAACAGTTCTTCTGCTTCTTCGACGAGTCCTTCTGCCGACTGTACTTCGATGTGATCCGGAAACCAGACCGTCAAGCGGCGTCCTTCCTGTAACAGTCGTTCAAAGACAGGACGAAACGTTTGATTTTGAATCAGTTCGTATTGCATCAGTCTTCCCCTTTCGTGAATTCGAATTTTAATTGATCGCGTTCGAGATAGAGCATCGCCTTGAACTGACGCGCATTCTTCTTCATCTCAAGTGGCTTTGTTTTTTGACCTGCGAGTACTTTTTTGACTTCCGTTTGTGTCAATTTGGCACCAAGGATCGTTTTCGGTAACGTAAAGCCACAGTTGTTCTTCTGATAGCCACTGCAGCCATAGAATTTCCCTCGATCAAGCACCGCTGATTGACACAGTGGGCACGGACCGACCGGACGATTCGTTGCACCGCGCGGAGACTTGCTTTTGACTTGCGTCGGATCAACAGCGAGTTGTTCGATTCGTTGTTTGGCATCAACGACGAGATGCTCTGATAATTTTTTTGCCTGTTCGATGAACTGGGCAGCAGATGCTTCCCCTTTGCCGATTTGCTCGAGACGGCTTTCCCACTTCGCTGTCATCTCTGGCGAAGCAAGAATACTTCCCGTCACGGCATCGATCAAGATCCGACCTTTTGGCGTCGGATGAATCTCTTTTTTGACGAGTTTGATGTACTCCCGCCGTTTTAGTCCGTCGATGATCCCGGCACGGGTCGCTTCCGTCCCGAGTCCCTCGACTTCCTTCATGATCGCCTGTAGGTCATCTTCGAGTAATTTACCGGCTGTTTTCATACCGAGGATAAGTGTTCCTTCCGTATAGCGCTTCGGCGGCTCCGTTTGTTTCTCAAGCAGACGACAGCCTTTGATCGGCATCTCCTGTCCTTGTTCGACGGCTGGTAATTCGACTTCCTTTGACTCGATTTGTAAGACCTGTTTAAAGCCCGGATCAATCGTCCGACTGCCGCGTGTCAAAAAACGGTCCATCTCACGCGTCGTCACGATTTCCGTCTTCTCCGAGACAGCGTCCGGCGCAAAGGCAGCAAGAAAACGGCGAACGATCAAATCGTAGACTTGCGCATCTCGTCCGGAGAGCTTCGCAACGGCACCCGCTTCTTCTGTTGGAATGATCGCATAGTGGTCACTGACCTTCGCCGGATTGACGTAGCGCTTATCGTTAGCTGGATTGTTCGTCAGGACATCCTTGATTGGACTATATTCCGCTTGCTTCAGTAACCGATCAAGAATGACCGGGAACTGTCCAGCCTCCTCTTTCGTCACGAAGGACGAGTCCGTTCGCGGATAACTGATCCAACCACGGATATAGAGTTTTTGCGCAATATCGAGCGTCTCTTTTGCACCGAGACCAAACCGTCGGCTCGCTTCTGTTTGTAAGAGTGACAAACTGAACCAAAACGGTGGTCGTTCCGTCTGCCGCTTTTTCTCGATTGATGCGACGACTCCGGTTCCTTTTGTCCGATCCACGATCGCTTGTGCCTGGTCCCGGTCACTCAGCTTCGTCTGTTTCTTCGCATTGATGTATTTTCCTTTGTATCGCGTAAAATCCGCCTCGACTTCGTAGTACGTCTCCGGTCGGAAATTCTCGATTTGTTTTTCCCGTTCGACAATCAGTGCAAGCGTCGGTGTCTGGACCCGTCCGAGGGAAAAGACATCGGCGATGCCCTTCTTCTTCAGTAACGTCGTATAGGCACGTGACGCATTCATCCCGATCAACCAATCGGCGCAAGCGCGACTCATTGCCTCGTGAAAAATGTTCTCCGTTTCCTTACCATCGAGCAGGTTCGCAAACCCATGGTCAACGGCTTGCGGCGTCAGACTGGAAATCCAAAGTCGCTGCAGTGGTTTTGCGTTGTTCGCAAGCCGTAAAATCAACCGTACGATTGCCTCTCCCTCTCGCTCGGCATCCGATGCTATAATGATGGAAGTCGTCGTCCGTTCGTTTAATAATTTTTTGATGACTTGATACGGTTTACTCTTGCCCTTTGCCAGTCGGTAATCAAATCGTTCCGGAATGATCGGCAGATGATCGTAGTTCCATCGTTTCCATTTGGCGTCATAATGCGCCGGCTCCTGCAGTTCGCATAAGTGTCCGACCGCGTAGGCGAGTTTTGCGCCTTGCGGAAACCGGTCACACGGCTTGATTTCGATGTAGCCATCTCGTTTCACAGACGGATACGGGGCTGCCAGCTTTTCAGCTTGTTTTGGTTTTTCAGCAATGATCAATTGCACACGTTTCACCCTCATTTCCTTACTTCAGACATGTGGAGGTACCCATGCCCTATTTTACGTTATTCATGGCTTTATTCTTTATTTCAACATCGGCAATCTTCGTCAAGTGGGCGGAGACCCCGGTCGAGGCTGTCGCCTTTTACCGCATGTTGTTCTCGACCTTGTTGTTGCTCCCGCTCATTCGATTGAAGGAACTGTTGCAACTCAGTTCGTCAACGATCCGGCATATGCTGTTAAGTGGCATTTTGCTCGCCGGACATTTTTGGCTGTGGTTCCTCTCTCTTGATTATACGACAGTTGCGAGCTCGACGCTCTTCGTGACCGCGAGTCCGATTTTTGTCCTTGCCGGTAACGCGTTGTTTTTCAAACAACACCCGTCGCGCAAAGCACTCCTGTTCGTTGCCGTCGCCTTGTTCGGTGGTGGTCTCGTCGCTTACGGGGATATCGCTGTCGGCATGCGCGCCTTGATTGGGGACGGTCTAGCTTTACTGGCAACGATTCTCGTCGCTGGTTACTGGTTACTCGGTCAACACGTCCGGACGAGTGTCTCAACGAACCTTTATTCGTTTGGTGTCTATGCCGTCGCGTCACTTGTCTTGCTCTTGTTATCATTGATTCAATCGGCGAATCTCGTCGCTGCGTTTCAACAGGATTGGTGGCTGTATATTCTTCTGGCGGTCTTCCCGACGCTGCTCGGTCACAACTTGTTCAACTGGGCGCTCGCGCGTGTCAGTGCCAGCATCGTCAGCATCACGATTCTCGGTGAGGCAGTCTGGGGGATGATTTTCGGATACTATCTGTTTGACGAGAAGCTAACATGGATTCAAATCACCGGTGCCGCTTTACTGTTGATCGGAATCGGCTTGTTCCTCCGACGCAATGAACGTGACATCCGTGAACAGCTCGCCCAGCGTGAGAGTGCGAGCGGTCACTCTTCCTAATAACAAAAGCGAACCAAGATGATCATCATCCTGGTTCGCTTTTTCATTACGATCGTGGATCGTCAGGTCGAACTTTCGGTAAACGCCATGTCATCGCGAACGCGAGAACAGCACAAATGATTCCACCGATGAAGACGTAACGCAACCCTTGCGACAATGCGATTTCTGCCGCATACTGCACGTCTTGTCCGAACGTTTTTGCCGTACTTGATTGGAAGAATGGATCAATCGCGTACCCTGAGAGCGTGTCCGACGCTGCAAACGAACGAAGGATGGATAGGTTGAAAATCGTACCGAAGATCGCCACACCAAGCGTTTGTCCCGTCGTACTCAGGAATGAGTTAACGGCTGTTGCCGATCCACGAAGGGACCAATCGACGGACGTCTGGAGCACAACCATGAAGACCGGTTGCGAAAGACCAAAGCCAATTCCGATTAGTGAAACAGCAAGATAAATAAAGACATCACTCGACTCGCGCGTAATCAACGATAAAATCGTCGTTCCGACGATCAGCAATCCCATCCCGGTCATCGTCCGGTACCGGGGTGAAGCGACACCAATCGTGCGTCCCCCGATGATTGCCGTCAGCGTCCAAAAGAGCGACAGTGGCATCAACATGAACCCAGCTTCGGTCGGACTCTTGCCGAGTACCCCCTGGGCAAAGATCGGAATATATGCCGACATCGAGACAAGCACCCACGCCGAAAAGAAAACGGCCAAGTTAATCACAAGAATGACCGGATGGCGAATGACTGCTGGCGGCAAGAGTGGATCACTCGCCTTTTTCTCGACCCGATAAAACGTAAACAGTAAAACGAAACTGATGAAAAAGCTGGCTAGGATGATCGGGCGTAGGAATGTCTCCGATTCACTGCCTGATAATAAACCGTACAAAAACGCGCTCATCCCAAGCGCAAACAGTAAAGCACCCCGGTAGTCGATTTTCCGCTCCGTTTCATGGACCGTCTCTTTGTAGTACACGACGATCATGAAAAACGACAATAAGGCAAACGGTACGTTCAATAAGAAGATGTAGCGCCACGAAAGCGATTCGACGAGGAATCCACCGACAAGTGGTCCGGCGACACCCGAAATCCCCCAGACGGCACTGAGAATGCCTTGGATTTTCCCGCGTTCCTCATATGTATACAAATCACCGATGATCGTCATCGCGATCGGCAACACGGCTCCTGCCCCGATCCCTTGAACGGCACGGAAGACGATTAACATCTCCATCGATTGAGCAAGTCCACACGCTAGTGATGCTACTGTGAAGACACCAATTCCGAATAACAGGACACGTTTTCGTCCATATAAATCGGCCATCTTGCCGTAAATCGGTGTCGAGACAGCCATGAACAACAAGAAGCCGGCAAAAATCCAACTGACTAATTTTGCCCCGTTCAATTCACTCGCCATGACAGGTGTGGCCGTTGCGACGATTGTCCCCTCGATCGCGGCTAAAAACGTCGCGAGCAACAGCGCGACGGTTACTTTTTTCCTCATTTGTTCCACTTCCCCTCTACTGTTCTATCATACTGGTTGGACCAGTGATAAGAAAAGTAAATGCTTACGAAACAGGATTCGCGGGAACGGTATGGAATGGTATACACTAGACTCAGATTCACGATTTCGAATGGAGGAATGTCCTATGTTACGAAAAACGGCACTGATTACCGGTGCATCGGGTGGAATCGGACTCGATCTCGCTGTCCTTGCAGCGCGAGACGGTTTCGATTGTGTCCTCGTTGCCCGCAATGAAAAGAAACTCAAGGAACTGCAACAGGTCCTTGAAAAACGCTATCAGATCAAGGTCTATGTATTCGCTGCTGATTTATCACTAAGCGACAGCGTTGATCGTCTCGTGCAGTACTTAGAGGAACAAGAATTGACAGTTGATCTATTGTTCAATAATGCTGGCTTCGCCACGTCGGGACGCTTTGCGGAAATTGATCCAACAGAAGACATCAACTCGATCCAGGTCAACGTCGTCGCCTTGACGGATTTGACGAAACGTCTTTTACCGGGAATGGTTGAGCGTGGCTTTGGACGCATCTTGAATGTCGCGTCGGTCGCTGCCTTCATGCCAGGACCTTACATGAGTGTCTACTATGCGACAAAAGCCTATGTCCTCTCGTTCTCCGAAGCACTTGCAACGGAAGTCGATGGCTCTGGCGTCAGCGTGAGCTGCCTCTGCCCGGGACCAACTGATACGAACTTCTTCAACCGGGCGAACATCACCCTGCCGTTCAAGAGTATGCCGTCACACCTCGTCGCCTTCGCCGGGTACCGTGGTATGCTCAAAGGACGCCGCGTCGTCGTGCCAGGTGCGGGCAACCGCGCCATGGTTTCTTTGTCCCGTCTCTTGCCACGCCGTCTCCTGACAGAAGTGACAGGTCGAATTCAAGATCCTGCTCGTCAGCAAGAATCGTCGACAGAAGAAGAACTCCTGTACGCGAATTCATGAAAAAAACGGAAGGACCAGATAGCTGGTTCTTCCGTTTTTATATTTATGCCTCGTAATGACGAAAACGCCGCGTTGCATAACGTTTGAAGCGATCAAAGGTCGTCGTATAGCGATACAGATAACGAATGACGAGCGCACCCGTGATCGAGACGATATAGCCCGTCGATAAGACGAGTAACCAGGAGACGATCGCAAGGAACCAGGAGCTCTCGAACCGTAAATGTTGCCATAGTAATCCTTGTGAAGAGGTAATCAGCATAGCACTCGGGAAAATGGCGGCAGCAAGTAAGTAACAAGCAGCGTAACGTCCTCTAATCGTACCTTTCATCAACAAGATACTGCCAAACACTAAGCCAACACTCGAGACGATGAGCAACATGACGACATAAGCAAGCGAAATCGATGATCCCAGCATATGCCTTCCCTCCTGTTCGGTATGTTACTATTCTGTACCCTTCTTTTCATCGAATGAATGCAAAATTCGCAAAAAAATCGGAAACAATATCCAAATGAAGATCGCGTTACTGAATCCGTGAAGCATATCAAATGTCCCCCCGGTTACAAGCAGTGTCAAAAAGGCCTGCCACGAGAAATCTGTCAACACTAAGAAACCGAGATTACTTACCCATCCGTATAAGAAACCAGCTAGAAATCCATATCCAGTCAATACGATCCGGTAACGAAGAAACGGAACGATTCCTAGACTGGCAATCGTTGCATACGCCAGCGCTTGAAAGAGTACGAACGGACCGCTTCCGAGAAACAAGCTCGTCAACACGACGACAAGCATCCCAGAAATGGCCCCGACGATCGGATGGACGAAGACGGCTACTAATAAGACAAGTGCCGTTGCCGGCTGAATATTCGGCAAACCAGAAAACAACAACCGTCCGACAATTGCCGCCGCCGTAATGATGGCGATGAATCGTAATCGCTGATCCGTCATCTGGAGTCTCTCAAACATGACTAAAAACAGACAGACGATTAGAACCGTTGCGACGATCATACGAACAACCGACTTTCTTGTAAAAAATCCTTCGTCGGTCCATCAAAAGCAACTTCTCCGTGCACGAGATATATGATCCGCTGTGCTGCCCGAATGAGAACTGGATCATGCGTCGCCATGACAATCAGATTCGCCGGATTCTGCTTCCACGATGCGACGAAAGCCATTCGTGCGCTGTCATCAAGACCAGCCGTCGGTTCATCAAAGTAATAGCTGTCTTTACTCCAATCGATATCGTCCAAGAGACGTTTTTTTTGCGTCGTAAAACTACCGCTTCGATCGTCTAATGGCGCAAGCATCGGATGCGCTGGTACATAATGCGTCTCCCCCGATCGACGGACTTTTCCGTATAGCGGTCGCTCGACACCGAGTGCGAGTCGAAGTAGTGTCGACTTCCCACTACCATTCGCACCGATGATCGCAATGCGTTCACCTTGATGAAACGACAATTTTTCTGTCACGAGTGCATAGCGTGTCTGTAACGGATAACGGTGTTGGACGTTTTCGATCCGATTCAGGACACGACCTGTCAGTTCAGTAGCGCGACTCGTAATCGCCAAGTCGGATTGTATCGTCATCGAGCAATGGATCTGACAATCAAACCGTCGTTCGATTTCTTCAAGCAATCCCATCAATCGCTTTCGCCTCACATGATCAAGAAAGAGAAACGGTTCCGACAAGAACAAGGCCTTTGGTGACGAAGACAACGCATGACCGAGTCCGACGAGCTGTTGTTCTCCGGATGAGAGTTCACTCGACTCTGCTTCGAAAAAAGCTTCTAGTCCAAGCAAGGTCGCGAGTTCTCCTGCCCGAAACAAGGAACCCGTCGCCAGAAGATCCCGGACACGTCCATGAAGCAAGCGCTCCGGTGTCAAGACGGGTTGTTCATGTTCGCTCGCCTGTTGATGTAGCCGCGCTTCGCGATTTGTGTCGGTATACATGATAGGCATCCCGGATTCCTCCTTTTGTAAATAATAATGATATTGGCAGCAACAGCGCCGAAATGATGGACCATGGTGTGAAACAAAGCATCAGTCCCGTTGTCAGCAGTACTCCGGTCTGAACATCACGTCTCGTAACCGATCGTAAGCGAGACGGCGCCGCTTCAATTGGTAGGATATGATAGGCGGCCATCCGCTCCAGTCGAACGGCAAGCGACGCTTTCGGATGACTCATCTTGACTTCCGGCCAAGTTCGTAAGAAAGACGGAATCAACGCCAGCACCATCCCCGTCAATCGTGTCAATCGAGGTAAGAAACGAAACAATGGTCCCATCTGATCGAGTCGAACCAACGTAAAAATCCATTGACTCGAGGTGACGAATAACGTTACGCGGATTGTCGTTTCGTAAATTGCTACTGTGTCGATACTTGCCCCATAAAGAAGCGGTATACACATCATGACCGCATAAAGAGCTGGAAGGACTAAATAACGAAACACCATTCGTTCCTGAACGAATAAGAACAAGAGCAGATGATAGACGACGATCACTGATTGATCATGTGTGAGGACGAACGGAATCGTCAACATACCGATGAAAAAGAGAGCGACGTTCACTGGGTGAAGTCGCTCCCGATCTGGTTTACTCAAAATAAGCCATTGCATCTTTTTCAAATCGCCATTCGAGACGATCTCCTTTTTTCAGTTCAAAACTTCCGGCACCGACTTCGCCTGGTTTGCCGTTGACCCCGAAGACCCAGCCACTACCTGCTCCAGCCGATTTCTCACGGATCCCATCGACTGCCGTTACGTATGCCATCTCACCTTTACCTGTTTTGACGACATCGAGCGTTGTATCTTCCAGGGCATCCAGTGCTGTATCTTTTTCGTTCAAGCATACGTCTTTATTAAACAACGTCTTATCCATGACGTGATCGACGACCGATACCTTGACTTCCGCCTCACAAGACGCTGTTTGGTTTTCCTCTTTTGCTTCCGCGCAACCGGCAAGTAACACGATACTTGCCGCAAATAGCCATTTTTTCATCGTACGACTCCTTTTCGCCTTGATGTCTCAAAGCTGTAATTGTATAGCAGAATGGTTTTATCGCGTAAGGATTGACCATCAGAACGCAAATACGTCAATCGAATCGCATTCGCTAAGACATCATCCCCTGTATTGACATAGGGAATCAGCTTCCCTTCGTCATCAATCAAAAAGACCGTTGCATCCTGCAGACTGAACGTTTCATAAAGCCCGTCAAGATCCATCTCGATATACGGAGTTTTGGAATCGTGCAGAATCTCATGCATCGACACTTTCCGCAATGTTTCAAATGATTGGCTGGCATCAATCAACTTTTGATAATACGATGTCAATGATTTCGTCGCCAACTCTTCACGTGGCCGATAGGAAATCGCCCCTGTCAGTTCCTGATAGCTGACATCATAGCGGATGAATCGTTTTGGCGTTTGGACAAGCATCTCAAACGACGCGTTCCGAAGATTACCTCCCTGATCGAACATCAACTGACTTTGCTCTAACCGAAGACCATCCTCACCGACGCGCCGCTCGATTTGTGCAAGAAAGCTGTCGAACGAATCATCTGTGATTGCTACGCGGCCAATCTGTTGGGTTTCTTCCCGCAACACACCTGCATCAAAGGGACCGAGAAACAGTTGGAACAGGAAAAATAAAAATCCGAACAACGCCATGTACCGTTTATAACGGGAGTTCTTCTTCGGGTGCAAGACGATCAGGAACACGATGATCCCAAGCGGCAACTGAATATCATAGACCGGAAAGGATACAGCACCGAGGCAGGCATAGAATATGAACTTCATGTACAAATATGTTTCTTTTTCGGTCCGCCGCTCGAGCAAAAATGCTAATCCACTCGCAGCGAGTAAGAACAGCGCCCACAATATGAGAAAATCCATCGTCTATCCTTTGACCGGAACGACCCGGTGGTCATGCATCAGGTGACTGTTCGGAAAAACTTCCCGTGCTTCTTGCTCAAGCAAATCTTCCTGTTCGACATATCGTGCCGATACATGTGTCAGGAGTAACGTTTTCGCCTCTGCCGCTCGAGCGATTTCAGCTGCTTGTCGGGCTGTCGAGTGACCGAAACGTCCGGCATGTTCAACTTCTCGGTCTGCAAAGGTAGCTTCATGGACTAGTACATCGACACCGTGTGCAAGCGTCACCGATGCTTCACATGGCATCGTGTCGCCGAGGACAGCCAGCTTGACACCTGATTTCGGTGCTTCTAAAAAGTCGGACGATGCATAGACCGTACCATCGAACTCGAACGTCTCTTCCTGTGTGATCCGGCGATAGAGCGGACCAGACGGTACACCGAGTGCTTTCAGGGCATCAACGCGTAAAGCGCCCCGCTCCTGCGGTCCTTCAAGCCGGTATCCGAACGCCAAAAACCGGTGTTCGAGCAGGCGCGCAGTAATCAGAAAACCGTCCTGTTCATACGTATGACCGTCCTCAACTTCAATGATCCGGAGTGTATACCGTAAATACGTTCCCGTGACGCGCAACGTCGCTTCGATCCACTCTCGGATTCCTGGCGGTCCGTATATCGTCAAGGGGGTTGTCCCCTCTAATGCTGCCCGTGTACTGATGAAACCGGGCAGACCAAAGATATGATCTCCGTGTAAATGGGTGATGAAAATCGCATTGACTTTCCGCGGTTTGATCGGACTATGCAGGATTTGATGCTGCGTTGCCTCCCCGCAATCGAACAACCATGTCATCTTGGGGTGTAACAAGGCAATCGATGTGACGTTCCGTTGTTTCGACGGCATACCGGCTCCTGTCCCTAAAAAATAAAATTCCATCTTTTTCCCCTTTTCGTAAAATTAGCATTTTTTATACACAAAATACACCTTTCGTCTGATGAAGCATGGTAAACTGTACCTATTCAGATTTGGAAGGTGGTTTTTTCCATGACTAAGATTGAACGGACTTATGCCCGCATCGTCCGGGAAGCCCGCAAACTGAACGAGAGTTATCGGCAAAAATACGGAAAGTCGATTCAAATCGATGAAATCGCTTCGACCTTATTATGTACGGAAGAACTCGTTCTAGAGTCTATGGAATATGTGGATCGTCCTCAAGTAGTTTAATCGTACAATGATAAAGAGTGTACCGCAATGTTGCGGTACACTCTTTTTTGTGTTTTACCAGCTTATTTGTTCGTGATGTAATCGACTAGCGTCACGCAAAGTTCCGCTGTTTTGACGAGTTCTTCGATTGGCATCTTCTCATTCGTCGTGTGGATATCTTCATATCCGACAGCCAAGTTGACCGTTGGGATACCAAAACCAGCGATGACGTTGGCATCCGATCCACCACCCGAATGCAAGAGGCGTGGCGTGCGTCCAAGTTGTGTGATCGCTGCTTTTGCGACTTCGACGACTTGATCCCCGTCCTCGAACTTGAAGCCCGGGTACATGACTTTGACTTCAACTTCGGCACGACCACCGAGTTCCGCTGCCGCTTCTTCGAACGCCGCTTTCATCTTCTCCGTCTGTGCCTCCATCTTCGGAGCAACGAGTGACCGTGCTTCCGCGAAGATTTCGACGTAATCGCAAACGATGTTCGTCGACGGGCCACCACCGCTGAATCGGCCGATGTTCGCCGTCGTCTCTTCATCGATTCGACCGAGTGGCATCTTCGCGATTGCTTTTGACGCAATCGTAATTGCTGAGACACCTTTTTCCGGTGCGACACCGGCATGTGCTGTTTTCCCGAAAATCTTCGCATTGACTTTTGCTTGTGTCGGAGCAGCCGTGATGATGTCTCCGACTTTCCCGTCTGAATCGAGTGCAAAACCGTAATCCGCATCGATTTTTGATGAATCGAGGACCATCGCCCCGACGAGTCCAGATTCTTCACCGACTGTGATGACGAACTGAATTTGACCGTGCGGCTGTTTCGTCTCATTGAGTACATGAACGAGTTCAATGATAGAGGCGAGACCTGTTTTATCATCCGCTCCAAGAATCGTTGTTCCGTCCGTTTTGACGTAGCCGTCCTCGATGATCGGTTTGATGCCTTGACCCGGGAACACTGTATCCATATGGGAAGTGAAATAAATTTTATCGACACCTTCTTGTGTCGCAGGGAGCGTAACGATCAAGTTATTTCCTTTATGTTCCGTCTTAGACGAAGCGTCATCCTCAAACACGTCACATCCGAGATCCTCGAACGTTTTTTTCAAGTGAGCACAAATCCGTGCCTCTTCTTTTGATTCGGAATCGATTTGAACGAGTTCTAAAAACGTATCCAATACGCGTTGTTCATTAACCATGTCAAAACCCTCCTCTTATATTGATGAATCCACTAGCGCTTTATCAGTATACCATCCCGACAGACGTTTGCACTTCTGAAAGGTTGTTTGTACAATGGCAATAATCAGTTGAATTCAAGAGAGGAGTGCATGACAGCATGGCAAAACCATCAAAACAACAACGCATCATCAAATGGACGACAATCGGAATCCTGGCGATTTTCTTGCTCGGTACGTTCGCTTCGACGATGTTCTATTTCTTTTGATTGACGAACCGTTGTTTAAGGCGTAGATACTGTTCTGCTTCCTGCAACATGTGCAGTAAGGCGGAACGGACCTCGAACTCCTCCCGGGTGACGGGTAAGGCAGAGGCCCGAAATTGTGCCAGCAATAATTCTAGTTCTGAAATGTACACCCTTGCGTCGGCTTCTGGTCGGACATTGTCGCCAATCGTCCGAAAGAAGCCGGCGACTTTTTTTCCTTCCTCGACGACGAGGACGAGTTCTTCGGCATGATGGACAATCCCGCGTAAGAGCTCGAATTGTTGCTCCCGCATCCGGAAATACGCATAATCCTCGTCATCATTACGGCGACCGATCGCGTTTCCCATCCGTTTTAAGGCGGCATCCTTTCCTTCACGTAGCAGACGTTCCGTCTCATCTAGCGTCAACGCATGGTGATTGACCCGCCCTGTCTCGATCGCAGCGGCGACCTCGAAGAATAAGGCAGCAATCCGTTGATCGATCTTTTCTCGTCGGTCGTCAATCAACAAATCAAGACTCGGCATATACATGTTGACAAGCATCCCGATACCGACACCGATTCCAAGTAATAAGGACTCGTTCAATAGAATATGGACATTGAGCTGTCGTTCCGTATATAAATGTGTCAGAATGACGACACTCGTGATGAAACCGTCCTGAAGTCGGAGGCGTTGCACTGCCGGAAGAAATAAAATGAAATAGATCAACAGTGTCACCGGTCGGTACCCGATGACCTCAAACAGAATAAAACCGAGGATGATGGCAAGAAACGATGCCATGATCCGCTCGTAAGAAGAACGGAATGTCTTCTTGCGCGTCGACTGGATGCTTAAGATGGCGATGATGGCGGCGAAGACGTAATAATCGAGTTTTAGCCACTCGGCGACCCACATGGCAACAGCAGCTGCGACAGCCGTTTTCAGTGTCCGGTAACCAATTTGCACGTATGTCACCCCCTGATGTTTTTCTTTGTTAGACTACCTACGTTGGACGTGAATGTCCATCGCTTTTTTAAAGGACGTGATTTTCGTTGACGACACGCACGATCCGACCCGGTCGTCCTGTACGACGGACCGGGTCGATAAAAGGATTACTGTTTTTCTTTTTAGTTGGTGTCCTCCTGTTCTTTTGGCTACGGGAGGAACCGAAGACTGTCTTAACACCGCCGGCACCGTACACGACCGAACGCTATGATGACGGGGATATTACTGAACAGGATTTTCAGACGTTTGCGGAAGCAAAGGACTATGCCGGAACACGCGGTGCTGTCAAACGCTCATCGGATGACCGCTACGTCTATCTCGGTGGAAAAGGCACCGGCATCGTCGATGATCGCGGTATTCTTTCGATCCATCGTGATGCTGACTTAAAGAAACGACTCACCTACGTCGCTTCCGGCACGCGTGTCCAGCTGCTCGATTTCGGGAACGAGACGAGCCGGGTCAGCATTGCCGGTGTGACCGGTTATGTGCCGTCAGACCGGTTACGTCCGTTTCCAGCAGAACGTGTCTCGAACGCATCCTATTACCAGACGAAAGGAGACCGCCTCCTTCATTACATCGTCGCGGACGGCGGGCTCGGTGGATTGATCGTCGCCGGTGAAGCAAATAAGACGACTTCCCGGACGAATGCTTATGTCGAATCAAAGACGCTGACACGCGACTTGACGAAACCGACGCGTCTCAGTGCCAAACAGCTCGATGCCTTCATCAAGGGTCAGGCTCCAGATAGCCCCTTGATTGGTAAAGGAAAAGTCTTTAAGTCCGTTGAAAAAAAATACCGCGTCAATGCTGCCTACCTGCTCGCACATGCCATCCATGAATCCGATTATGGACGGTCAGAGATTGCCCGTGAGAAAAACAATCTGTTTGGCGTCAATGCGACGGATTCCGCCCCCGGAGAAGATGCGACCGTCTATACATCCTTGACGGACTCGATTCAGCAGACCGGCCGCTTCATCGCAAATGACTATCTCAATCGGGACGGTCGGTATTACCGGGGTGCCTACCTCGGAAACAAACAAAAAGGGATGAACGTCTTTTACGCGTCCGACCCGTTCTGGAGCGAAAAAATCGCCGGTATCCTAGTGAAAATGAACGCCTTCTAAAACGGAGATATGATACACTATAGGGCGAGACAACAATCATTGAGGAGTGAACACGTCATGGAAAAAGTTTTAGTTTTCGGTCACAAAAATCCTGATACCGATACGATCACATCGGCAATCGCTTATGCGGAATTAAAGAAAGCACTCGGTGTCAATGCCGAAGCAATCCGCCTTGGTGAAATGAACGACGAAACGTTATTCGCACTCGATACGTTCAAAGCGACAGCTCCACGTTTAGTGACAGAAGTTGCGACGGAAGCGTCACACGTCATCTTAGTCGACCACAACGAACGTCAACAAAGTGCGAACGATATCGATGCCGTTACCGTAACAGAAGTCATCGACCATCACCGGATCGCAAACTTTGAGACATCAGATCCTGTTTACTACCGGGCAGAACCAGTCGGCTGTACAGCAACAATCCTCAACAAGCTCTATAAGGAACATGGTGTTGCGATCAAACCAGAAATCGCTGGTTTGATGTTATCAGCGATCATTTCTGACTCACTTCTGTTCAAATCGCCGACTTGCACGGAGCAGGACATCATCGCCGCCCGTGAACTTGCAGAAATCGCCGGTGTCGATGCGAACGTCTATGGTCTTGAAATGCTTAAAGCTGGTGCTGATCTCTCGAAGAAATCCGTGCCTGAATTGATTTCGCTTGACGCGAAAGAGTTCACGATGGGAACACTCAAAGTCGAAATCGCTCAAGTCAACACGGTCGATACGGCGGAAGTCTTGCTTCGTCAAGAAGAACTCGAAACAGCAATCAACGAAGTCATTCTTGAAAAAGAACTGGATCTGTTCGTCTTCATCGTTACGGATATCTTGACGAACAACTCGGTCGCCCTCGTTCTCGGTCAGGAAGCGAACCTTGTCGAACGTGCCTACGAACTGGAAGCGACGAACAACCTCGTCTACCTCGAAGGTGTCGTCTCGCGTAAAAAACAAGTCGTTCCTGTTTTGACGGATACGGCACTCGCAACGAAATAAATCAAAAAAGAAGGAGTTCGCTCCTTCTTTTTTGAATAAAGAATATGAATGGCTGTTCATTCATTACATAAAGGAGGATTCATTATGACACACACCATCATGGTGACGGGTGGAACGAACGGAATGGGGAAAGCGATGGCGCTCACTTTGAAAGAAGCCGGCTGGAATGTCGTCGTTACGGGACGCGATGCGGAACGTCTGCAACTCATGGATGAAGCATTAGGTCAGATTCAAGGGGACCATTTGACGATCCAGATGGATGTCCGGGACGCAGATGCTTGTCTCGCTGCTGTCAACCAAGCACGCGAACAGTTCGGACGGCTTGAGGCTTTGATCAACAATGCCGCCGGCAACTTCATCTGCCCGACGGATGAGTTATCCCCGAATGGCTGGAAGACGGTCATCGATATCGTCCTCAACGGTACGTTCAACTGCTGTCACGCCCTTGTCAAAGGCTGGCAAGAAGACCAGGTCGTTGGCGGACAGATCGTCAACATCGTCGCATCATATGCGTGGCAGGCAGGTGCCGGAGTCGCGCCGAGTGCGGCTGCGAAAGCCGGTGTCCTGAACCTGACACGGACGCTTGCGGTCGAATGGGGCTACAAGTACCAGGCACGAGTCAACGCAATCAGTCCCGGTCCGATCGAACGGACCGGCGGCGCTGATAAACTAGCCCTCTCACCGGAACACGCGGAGCGGATTCGTCGTAATGTACCACTCGGCCGATTCGGTACACCTGAAGAGATTGCGACGCTTGCTGCGTGGATGGTATCGGATCAAGCGCGTTATTTAAACGGAGAATGTATCGCTCTTGACGGTGGACATTGGTTAAATAAACAACCGTTCTGATGATTGAGGTTCAATGACTTAAGAAGTCAGTTTCCATAAAGATAAGAATGACGCGTTTTACGCCACTCCTAAAGGAAAAAGCGCATTTTTGCGCTGTCAGAGACGAACAAGATCCGCTTCCCTGCTTGAATGAAGCAGAAAACCAGCTTGTGTCTCGCCTGAGGAAAGGGCATGAAAAGACGCGGCATTCTTTTTTTGAGTCAGCCCCTTACATTCGTCTCGAACTATTTTTCTTTCTATTCACTATGTTTATGAATTATCTAGAACAGGTAGAAAGGACAAGAAGGAGGCGATTGTATGTGGGGTGCGTTCGGTTGGGGAGCGCTAGCAGGTGGTGCCGTTGTCATCGGTGCTTTATTTGGATTGTACTTACCCTTAAAACAACGGCTGATCGGGTATATCATGTCGTTTGGAACCGGAATTCTGATCGGTGCAGCAACATTCGAGTTGTTAGACGAAGCTTTAAAAAAATCAACGACGCTTGTCGTCGCGATTTCCTTTATCGTCGGGGCACTCGTCTTTACCGGTTTTGATCTCTATGTTTCTTCCCGCGGTGCGAGTAAACGGAAACGCTCGTCCGGCGGGAATGAAGGAACGGGAACAGCGATTTTCTTCGGAACGATTCTCGATGCGATTCCTGAATCCATCATGATCGGTGCCAGTCTGTTATCGGGAAATGTCAGCGCGGCACTCGTCGCGGCGATTTTCGTCAGTAACATTCCGGAAGGACTTTCGAGTACGACAGGGTTACGCAAGGACGGCTTCTCGAAGAAGAAGGTCCTCCTGATGTGGGGAATCGTTTGGCTGATTTCCGCTCTCGCTTCACTCGCCGGCTATTCGATTCTAGCTGAGTTACCTGATATGCAATTCGCGATGATCGGCGGCTTTGCAAGCGGTGGCATCATCGCAATGCTCGCTTCGACGATGATGCCGGAAGCTCACGAAGAAGGCGGTTCGATCGTTGGTCTGTTCGCAGCACTCGGTCTGATTACAGCGATCATCTTAAGTTAACAGAAACAGCCCGGTCGAACGTTGTTGTTCTTCCGGGCTGTTTGTTTAAACACCTTCCCACTCCTGTCTAAAGCGTGCAACGAACTCGAGCATGTAACGGTGCCGTTCTTCAGCGATTTCGCGAGCAGTATTCGTATTCATTAAATCTTTGAGTCGAAATAGCTTCTCTTCAAAATGATTCAAGGCACTCGTCTCCCCCGTCCGGTCACCGGGCGCTCGTGGTGCGAGTCCAGGTACATGCATCGGCTCCCCGAACCGACCGGCGAACTGAAACGTCCGGGCAATCCCGATTGCCCCGATCGCATCGAGGCGGTCGGCATCCTGGACGACTTGCCCTTCGATCGTCTGCATCGGTGGGCGTGTACCGTCTTTATAGGACAGGCTCGCGATGATGTCTACTATCTGTTCCTGTTCTTCCTCCGTCACCTTTCCTTGTAAGAAGGTTGCGACCGTCTCTGTCGTTCCTCCGAGTTTGCTATCTGCGACGTCATGAAGCAAGGCAGCGAGTTCGATGATCCGGGTGTCACCGCCTTCCTGTCTTGCAATATGTAACGCTAAACGACGCACCCGCTCGATGTGGGCGTAGTCATGACCTGAAAAGTCCGTCGCATGAAACGACCGGACGAAGATTTCCGTTTCTTGAATCATCGTCGTTCCCTCCATTCCGGCTCGAGTAATCCATACAGTAACATGTCATGCCGCTTTCCGTCCCGACGTAAAAAAGCACGGTATCTTCCCTCCTCGACGAAACCAAGTCGTTCATATAATTCAATCGCACGTGTATTATACGCAAAGACCGTCAATTGAATCCGGTACAGATTCAACTCTAAAAAGGCATACTCAAGCAGTGTCGCTATGGCATCCGTCGCATATCCTTGTCCTTCACAATCCGGATCGATTCCGATCATCAGCCAGGCCGTGCCGTGTGTGTACAGTATATCTTCGAGTGCAACGACGCCGATCATCCGCTCATCTTCAAAATTACGAATTGCGAACCGGAACGTCTCCGGTGCATCCGTCGCCATCATCTTTTCAATTTTGTCCGTCGACAAATGACGGAATGGTGTCGCACTGAAGTGACGGGCAAACGTTGCGTCGTCAAGCAATCGTTGCATCACTTCAGTATCTTCCGATTGAAAGCGCGTCAAACGAGTATGATGACCTTCAAGCAGTTTTTTCATTCTTATCCCCCCTCTACTAAAAACCGAAAAACGCTAACCCTTTTTCAGAGTTAGCGTACTGTGATCATAAGACTTTTTCGAGGAATTTTTTCGCTCGGTCCGTCTTCGGATTGTCGAAGAGTTCGACCGGTGAACCTTCTTCCATCAGAATCCCTTCATCGAGGAAGAGGACACGATCGGCGACTTCTTTAGCGAAGCCCATCTCGTGTGTGACGATGACCATCGTCATCCCACTCTCAGCCAGCTGTTTCATGACGTCAAGTACCTCGTTGACCATCTCCGGGTCAAGCGCTGACGTTGGTTCATCGAACAACATGACGTTCGGCTCCATCGCAAGGGCGCGTGCGATCGCGACCCGTTGTTTTTGTCCACCGGACAACTGGTTCGGATAGTTATCGCGTTTTTCAGCCAGACCGACACGCTCAAGTAACGTTTCCGCCCGTTTGACCGCCTCATCCTTTGAGATGCCGAGGACGTTGATGGGTGCATACGTCAGGTTATCGAGGACAGACTTATGCGGGAACAAGTTGAACTGCTGGAAGACCATCCCGATGTTCTGACGTGCTTTTGAGATGTTCGCCTTTGGTTTCGTCAATTCGAAACCATCGACGATGATCGTTCCACTCGTTGGTTGTTCCAGTAAGTTGATACACCGTAGAAACGTTGATTTACCGGATCCCGACGGTCCGATGACAGCGACGACTTCTCCGCGCGTCACCGTCGTCGAGATACCTTTTAATACTTCTAATTTTCCGAACTGCTTATGCAAATCGGTGACTTGGATCATAGGTTCCATCTGATTACCCACTCTTTCTCATAGCTTTTTCGACTTGTTGGCCTATCAAGCTCAATCCCATGACGAGAACGAAATAAACGAATCCGGCAAATAACAACGGTTCGAAATAAATCGCTTTTTCTCCACCGACGATTTGTGCCCGGCGCATGACGTCAAGTACACCAACCGTCGAAACAAGCGCCGACTCCTTCGTCAGCGTAATCAATTCGTTCATGATTGCCGGAAGAATGTTTTTGAAGGCTTGCGGTAAAATAATCGAGCGCAGTTGTTTGAAATACGAAATACCGAGTGCATCTGCCGCTTCCCATTGACCACGATCAACGGCTTGAATTCCCGCGCGGATGATTTCCGAGATATAGGCTCCGGAGTTTAACGAGAAGGCGATGATTGCCGACTGGTATCCTGTCGTGACATACCCTGTCAACTGCGGTAAACCGAAGTGGACGATTGCGAGTTGCAAAATCAGCGGTGTCCCCCGGAAGATGGCCGTATAGGCATGACCGATGAAGCGGATGAAGCGATTCTTCGTAATCTTCAGTGCCGCGACGACGATCCCGATCAACATCCCGGCAATCGCCGCGACGATGACGACTTGGAAGAGGACCGGAATCCCCTCGAGAATGTATGGAATTGAATCTTGAATCTTTGTAAAGTCTATCATAATCAATCTCCTAACGTCGCACAAAAGGGATGAGGTTACCCCCACCCCCATGCACTTGACTTATTTTGCTTCTTTTTGGAACCATTCTTCCGCTAATTTATCGATTTCCCCACTGTCGATCATCTTCTTCAGTTCCTTGTTGAAATCGTCACGCATCTTATCCCCTTTTTTGAAGGCGATCGCTGATCCTGCTGGACCATCCTCTTCAATCTGGTACGTTTTAAGGGATGCATCCTGATCCATGTACTTCACAGCAACCGCGTCCTCGATGATGAGGGCATCGATTCGTCCTGTATTCAATTCTTGAATGATTTCTGGAATCTTGTTCAATGGAACCGTTTCGCTATCCTTGTAACGGTCTTTTGCGAGACCTTCCTGGATTGAACCAAGTTGGACACCGATTTTTTTACCTTTGAGTTCGTCTTCCGAACTGATGGCTGTATCTTTTGTCATGACTAAGTTTTTCGATTCGAAGTAGATATCCGTGAAGTCGGCGTTTTTCTTCCGTTCTTCCGTTGGTGTCATCCCTGCCATGACGAAATCGACACGACCTGAGCTGAGGGCGCCGAGTAAGCTACCGAACTCCATGTCTTCGATTTTCAGGTCATACCCAAGATTTTTCGTGACTTCCTTGGCGATGGCAACGTCGAAACCGACGATATCCTCTCCTTTTTTCGTATCGATGTACTCAAATGGGAAGTAGTCCGCTGACGTTCCCATCGTCAATACTTTATCGCTGTTACTTGATCCACCTGTTGATTCTTCCGACGCCCCACATGCTGCCATCGAGACTGCCAGAATGCCTGCCATTGCCGTTGCTAATAATTTTTTCATTCGAGTTTTCCCCTTCCAACGCTCAATTGTCAGAACTTTAACAATAGTATGGCTTATGTGTATGTCCAATTCAATACCGAAAAGCCTGACCTGTTCTATTGCTTTTAGGATATACGAATATTTATTCACTGTAAAGCATAAATATATAAATTATTTTGACTTTCTATTCATAAATCATGCATAAGTGACTTTTTATACACTTTTGCAAACGTTTTCAATTTTTATTTTTATTATGCTAATCTCATAAAACCACAAAAAAAGACCCCTCTTCAGGAGTCTTTCTCGCTTATGCGTAAATTTCAATCAATGATTCGAGTTTCTCGACGACTTCTTCTGCCGTGAACGATTCGATATCGAACCGCTCGACCATCGAGAGAATGTTCCCATCCTGCATGAGTGCGAATGATGGAGATGAAGGTGGATAACCTTCGAAGTACTCACGTGCACGGTCTGTCGCTTCGCGATCTTGTCCAGCGAATACTGTAACGAAATGATCCGGCTTGATGCCCTCTTTCCGGTTAACATACGCTGCAGCAGGACGGGCGATCCCGCCGGCACATCCACACACTGAGTTGACAAGGACAAGTGTTAGCCCTTCGCGTTTCATTGCTTCATCCACGCTCTCTGGCGTCGTTAATTCTTCAAATCCAGCAGCTTGCGCTTCTTTGCGGGCTGTTTGGACGACATCTTCAAAATACATTTGGAAATCCATCGTATTGCCTCCTTTGATTCGTTCTCCTTCTTATTGTACGAGTTTCGGTGAAATCTGTCCAAGTCTGCCGCTTAATTCAGTTTCTAAAAACGGTCGCGCGTGCAACAGATCACGGAACGCGATGTAGCGGTCGATTTTCTCTTCCGTCGGTCGTTTGTTTTGTTTGTATGCCCGGATCAGGACGTTTTTCGGTGTATGCTCGAGATCGATGAATTCGAGCAACTGCGCTTCATACCCGACGAGTGTCAGTAACTCGGCACGAATCGAGTCTGTCGCGAGTGAGGCAAACTTCTCTTTGATCAATCCATGTTGCAACATGACGTCAAGCGGCGAACAATCGAGTTGACGGTTCAATTCCTTTTGGCAGCACGGTACGCTCAGAATGACCGATGCATTCCAGTCGACAGCTCGCGCGAGGGCAACATCTGTCGCGACATCACAAGCGTGAAGTGTCACCATCAGGTCGACTTCCGTCTCACCGGTGTAATCATGAACGTCTCCGACGCGGAAGGTCAGATCCGTATAATCCAAATCACGTGCAATTTGTGTACATTCTTCGATGACTTCCTTCTTTAAATCTAGCCCCGTCACTTCAAGGTCGAATCCTTTCACGACCTTCAAATAATGATAGAGAGCGAACGTCAAATACGACTTCCCGCAGCCAAAGTCCAGGATCCGCAGTTTTTTTCCTTTCGGTAAGGCAGCGATGCTGTCCTCGACGAATTCAAGGAACCGGTTAATCTGCTTAAACTTATCGTACTTCTGCTTTTTGACCTGCCCCGCTTCCGTCATGACGCCAAGACGGATCAAGAACGGAACCGGTACACCGTCTTCTAATAGATAGGTTTTTTTCCGGTCGTGCGACAAGAGAGCTTTCATCGGCTCTTTTTTTGATGTCTTGATCGCAACCTTCATCTTTTTCGAAAGCTGGAATTGCCACTCTTCCTCTTCAAAGCGGAAAAGAAATTGCCGAAATTCCGTAAACCAGTCACTAAGACGACCGATGAAATCCTCGGTCGAAATATTTTCATGCTTCATGACGCGTTCAAATTGAAACTCAACCTGTATCATCACCGTATCTCTTAATAGAATCGGTTTTACTTTGATTCGCCGGAGATCATTTGATTTTTGACGCGGATTACTCATCGTTGCATGGATCAGTGTTCCTTGCGTGATACGCGAGGCAAGGCTCGCATTTAATTCATGTAGTTCCACTAGTCGTCCCGTCCTTTTCTGATGTTCTTTCGAAACTGTAGCAAATTCGTTCCCGTTCGACAAGTTTACACGCTTCATGATTCGTACGTAATTAAAAGGAGGAATTCATCATGTTCAAAAAAATTCTCTCACAAATCGGAATCGGTGCCGCTACGGTCGATACACGCTTGACGGATGACCGCTGTGAACCAGGCGGTCAGATTCACGGTATCGTCCATATCAAGGGCGGAAACGTCGATCAAGAAATTGATCGAATTTATCTAGCATTCAACACGCAGTACAAACAAGAAGTCAATGATAGCACGACGTTCACGACCTTCACGCTCGACCGGTTTGCTTTAAATGAAGCAAAGTTCACGATCGAAGCGGGCGTCGAACGCGAGATTCCTTTTACATTACGTGTTCCGTTGAATACACCGCTTTCCGTCAGCCAATCGAAATCATGGATCGAGACGGGTCTTGATATCGCACAAGCCGTTGACCCGTCAGACCGGGACGCTGTCATCGTTGAAGCAAACCGTTACCAAACGACGGTCTTGAATGCGATGGAATCCCTCGGTTTCCGTCTGAAAAAAGCCGATACGGAAAAATTGCCCGGGCGGTTCCGTAAAGATTTACCGATTGCCCAGGAACTTGAGTATTCAGCTCGCAATACACACTACGCTCACAAACTGGATGAGATTGAGATCATCATGTTGCAAGACCGTTCCGGAATCGATTTAATCGTCCAAGTCGACCGTCGTGCGCATAGTCTTGGATCACTGTTCAGTGAAATGGCCGGAGCCGATGAATCGATGATCCAGCTACATCTATCCAATAGCGAACTGCAAGATCAGTCATTCGTTGAACGGCAGTTGACGAACATCGTCGAACGCTATAGCTGATCAATCGATTGTGTTACGTGAAAGTGATTCCTCTTCAGGGGAGTCACTTTTTTGTGTAATTCGATAGATAGTTTCTGAAATTTATTTTAATTTGTAATCGTTTTCAAATAAAATATTGTTTTAGAATAATCCCCTTGCTATACTGTCCGTATCGAAAAGGATTTCCAGTCATGGTTCAATTAGAGGAGGATGTATACGATGAAACAAATCCGACGGTTCACGGTAACAGCCGGACTTGCAGCAGTACTCGTCTCAAGCAGTTTGCCTGTCATGGCAGCAACAGAATCATCAGCAGAGCGGATCAATCAAAAGATTGACGCGATGACACTCGAGCAAAAAATCGGTCAGATGATCATGCCTGACTTTCGGCAGTGGAATGGACGTAATCATACGTCCCTTGCCCCAGAAGTCGCAAACATCATCGACCGTTATGACTTAGGCGGCGTCATCTTGTTTGCTGAAAATGTTAGTGAAACCGAACAGACGACGAAACTCGTTCATGATATGCAAGAAGTCGTCAAGCAGGATACTAGCAATGATGTTCCGCTCTTCGTCACGATCGACCAAGAAGGCGGCATCGTCACTCGGCTCGGAACGGGTACGAACTTACCCGGCAATATGGCGTTAGGTGCAACCCGGAGTAGTACTTATGCGAATGATGCAGGGCATATCATCGGTTCCGAACTGCATGCGCTCGGCATCAATGTCAACTTCGGTCCGGTACTTGATGTCAACAGTAATCCGGCGAATCCGGTCATTGGTGTCCGTTCGTTCTCAAGTGATCCCGCACTCGTTGGCAGACTCGGTTCCGCTCTAATGAAGGGAATTCAGTCTGAAGGTGTCGCAGCGACTGCCAAGCACTTCCCCGGACACGGCGATACCGCAACCGATTCCCATTATGGCTTACCGGTCGTTGATCGCTCTCTTCAGGAACTGGAGCAAGTCGAACTCGTTCCCTTCAAGCGAGCGATCGCTGAAGACATCGATATGGTCATGACCGGCCATATCGGAATGCCGCAAATCGAATCCGAAGTCGTCACCTCGAAAAACGGTACCTTCCCTTTACCCGCGACGTTGTCGGATGACGTCATCACGGGTGTGCTTCGCGAAAAACTCGGCTATGACGGCATCGTCATCACAGACGCGTTGAACATGCAGGCGATCGCTGATAACTTTACAGAATCAGAAGCCGTCTTAAAAACGTTTGATGCCGGTGTCGACATCGCCCTCATGCCGACGATTCTTCGTTCCGAGCAGGATGTCGCAAAACTCGACCGGATTTTCAAGGACGTGATTGCAGCGGTCAAAGACGGTCGACTCTCGGAAGAACGGATCGACCAATCGGTCGAACGGATTCTGACGCTCAAAGCAGAGCGCGGGATTTGGAACGGTACGACGGATACGACATCGCTAGCCGATAAACTCGCGCAAGCCAAACAAGTCGTCGGTAGTCCTGACCATAAAGCCAAAGAACGCGCGATGACGGAAGCTGCTGTCACGCTCGTGAAAAATGATCAGCGGACGTTACCGTTCAAACCGAAAAAGAACGCACACGTTCTGGTGATCGCTCCGGCAACGGATCAGACGGATAGCATGAAAAAGACGATCGCATCCCTACCGAAGAATCGAAACTGGCACGTGACGACAGCGAATTACTCAGCTACTACACGACCACTTGAACAAAATCCAACTCTTCGAGCGCAACTCGATGTTGCGGACTATGTCATCGTCGGCTCAAACGTCAATACGAGCGCTAAACTGCTATCAACCGCACCGGAACAAGCGATACCGGCTTCAATCTTCCGCTATGCGAACCAAACGAATACCCCCTCTGTCTTGCTCAGCCTCCGTAATCCATACGACGTCGCCGTTCAACCCGATGCACCGGCACATGTCCTCGTCTATGGCTTTAAAGGGGATCCGAACGGACCGGACTCTGAAGCAGGCAATCTGAAATCCGCCGGACCGAACCTGCCTGCGGGTATCCGCGCAATCTTCGGAACGTTTCAGCCGCAAGGAACCTTACCCGTTGATGTACCGGTCTTTAAGAATGGACTTTTCACCGATCAACTCCATCTCGAATTCGGGGACGGCTTTAAAAACTGGAAAAAATGAGGGCGTGATACAGAAAAGACCGAAGCTCCTTTAAAGGATGCCTCGGTCTTTTAACGATTGATACGGATATTCCGCTTCTTCTTTCGCACGCTGGTAGACGCGATAAAGCGAGTAGATCAGCAGTCCATAGATGACAATCATTATGACTGTTGAAATGAAGCTACCGCTACTGAATTCAAACTGAAACGTTACCTTCAAATTCCAAATCGTAGCATATGTGCCATACACCGTCATCAATATGGGAATGATGTATCCAGCAAATCGAACGTTTGCTTTTCCAAGCATTCGTTGCACGACGTAGGCCGCGATAATGACCAGCAAAATGACGACGATTCCCACTTCCATCCCTACTTTCGCTACAAGATATACCTAATTCTACCATCTATTGGTTCAAGAAGATACGGTTCGCGCCGGAATCGTCTCATAGACCGACGTAAACGTCTCTTCCGTCCAGCCCATATGCCAAAACAGCAACTCATAATAACAGCTCGTCACGAAATGCCGTTTCATGCGCTCGCGTTCCGCAGGACTGGCTTGTTCCGCCAGCGCATCGAGCCGGGCAATCTGTTCAAAGACGACTTTTTCGAACCATTCCGAGCTATAGGTGTCGATCCATTGCTGATAGATTTTTTCTTCCGGTGTACACGTCAGTAACTGTTGACCGACTTCGTAATACAGCCAGTAACATGGCAAAATGGCAGCAATCGTCTCACCGAGTGTTCCCTCGCTCGCATGATGCATGTGCGAGACATAGGCATAGGCTGTTGGTGCCGGTTCGAACGCCGCAAGATCCGCTTCCGTGATCCCGAGCGGCTCAAAAAATGATTGATGGAGACTCAATTCCGCTCCGTAAGTTGACGTCGCGTGCTCGGCAAGCGTTGCGATCGTCGCAAAGTCGTCTGCTTTTGACGCTGCCTTCGCCTGTATCTTCGCAAAGTGTTTTAAGTAATAGGCATCCTGCATGACGTAATGCCGAAATTTCGAGAGCGGTAACGTCCCTTCTCCGATTCCTTGTACGAATGGGTGCGTAAAACTACTATCCCAGTACGCTTGTGCCGCCTGCTTGATTTCTTGTGTAAATGTCATGATCTCATCCTCCTCGTTTTTTATGAAACGAAAAAACACCACCCCGAAACACACGGGCATGGCGCAAGAAGAACAAGACTTGACGCCACTTCCCTCCGTAAGTACGAACTTAATCAGGTTCAAAGGGTCCGAACGTCTTCGTTCGTCTCAGTCGGCCTACCGACTCCCCTAGTGGTCATTATTCGATTCAAATCCACTATAGCATGCTGAAAATGGAAGTCAAGTTGTCCTCGTTCCGCTATACATTGAAGTGTCAGAAGGCGGATGCCCTCTCCATCTGTAGACCGATTCCGAACGTCTTTCGTTCTCGTACACTTACTTTAGTACCTGATACTATAATTCATTCTGTTACTTACAATTGGAGGATTTCATTATGCATACACCAACAAAAATCATGGCGTCAGCCGTTATCGCTTCTGCTTTATTACTCCCAACAGCCGCATCCGCCGAGCAGGTCGTCGACAAGACCATCGTCACACTCGGTGAGTCACTCGGCGCGAAGGATAAAGCTTGGGTGCTTTCACGTCTTAATGCACCGGAAGGCATCACGCCGATCATCGCCACTTCTGCCGACGAAGAAAAGTATCTCGGGAAGAACATCCCGCAATCGCAAAAAGGCGGCAACATGTATTCGTCGGCTAAGATCGAGTTGACGGAAAAAGGCGACGGGCTTTCTGTTGCAACGGAAAACATCACGTGGGTCACGAAGGACATGTATCTTAACGCTCTCGTCACGGCGGGTGTCAAAGATGCCGACATCACGATCACTTCCCCGTACAAGGTGACCGGGACATCGGCACTGACGGGAATCATGAAGGCATACGATCAAACTTCGGCTGAGACTGGGATCAAGCTGAGTGACGAACGCAAGGATCTAGCACAGCAAGAATTGTCAGTCACATCCGACGTCGGAAAGACGGTCGGAACGGATAAAGTCGCTGACTTGATGAACGAGATCAAGGCGGAGATCGCGAATCAAAAACCGCAAACGAAAGTCGAGATTGAAAATCTGATCGTCCAAGTCATTCAAAACAACAATATTCAATTGTCTGACGCCCAAATGGATCGATTGACGAATCTGTTCAATCAAATGGAACAAGCGAACATCAACTGGGGACAAATCGAGAGCGGACTGAAAAATGCCGGTCAAGATATCCACGCCTTTGCAACGTCCGAGGAGACGAAAGGATTCTTCGCTAAACTATTTGATGGATTAAGTGACTTCTTCAGCTCGATTGCCGGGGTATTCAAATAATTCAGACTTCCTCATCTGACAAAATAATGGTAAACTACCTGTATCTGAAACGGAAGGTGGTGTGAAAAGATGGACTTTGCCGCGTGCAAACATTGGTTAATGGAACAATTGTATCTGTTGCGCGCGATTTTTCATGGAATGGCGTTCTAAGGCACCCGTCTGCCCTTTTTAGAACTTCATGACTGAAAAATACAGCAAAGCGCATCTTTCACACGTGATGGAGAGTGCTATTTGCGCTCTCCTTTTTTGATGCGCGCGAAAGGATCGAATAGATAATGATGATTTGCGACATTCAACACCTGACTAAACAATTCGGAGGCGAGACGGTCTTAACGGACGTTTCCCTCTTCTTAAACGAACACGACCGCGTCGGTTTGATCGGACGAAACGGGAGTGGTAAAACGACATTGCTTCGCTTACTGGCTCGACTCGATCAGCCGGACGGTGGTGTCATCTACCAAAAAAATGGTTTGACGATCGGTTACTTGGAACAACTTCCTGTATATTGTGAGACGATGACCGGACTCGACGTCCTTTGGACAGCGTTTGAGGACATCCTCGCGATCCGTTCTCGGATGCAACGTTTAGAACAAGAGATGGCCGCCCCCACTGCCGGCCTCGATATTTTACTGATGCGTTATGCAGAAGCGACAAATGCGTTCGAACAACAAGACGGTTACTTGCTCGATTCAAAGATCGAGCGCATGGTGAACGGTCTGCACCTTCGGCCGTTACTCACTCGCCCCTTCCATCAGTTAAGCGGCGGTGAGCAGACGAAGATTTGTCTCGGTCGTATATTGCTGATGGCACCGAATCTCCTCATTCTTGACGAACCGACGAACCATCTCGATTTAGCTGCCGTTGAATGGCTGGAGCAGTTTTTACGGGACTATACCGGAACCGTCCTGCTCGTCTCTCACGACCGAGTGTTCTTAGATGCCGTCGTCACCTCGATCGTCGAATTAGAAGATGGCAAACTGACATCTTATACCGGCAATTACAGTGCGTTCGTCGTCGAGAGAGAACGTCGGCTGCTCGAACAGTTCCATGCGTATCAGGAGCAGCAGAAAAAAATCAAGAAGATGAAAGAAGCGATTCGTCGACTGAGGCAATGGGCGAACGAAGCCTCTCCACCGAGTGAGAAGCTGTTCCGTAAAGCAAAATCGATGGAACGGGCGCTCGCGCGAATCGAACGGATTAAACGACCACAGCTCGAAGCCAAAACTGCTGACGTCTCGTTCTCTTCTACCGATCACACGAGCCAAGTCGTCTTTCGCGCTGAAACCCTGTCTTTCGCCTACGAGACGCGACCACTTTTTGATGCAATCTCGTTCGAGATCATGGCAGAGGATCGAATCGCTATCGTCGGAACGAATGGAAGCGGAAAGTCGACGTTGCTGTCGCTGCTGCTGAACGAATTGTCACCGGACGCGGGTACGCTTACGTGCGGACCATCGAATCATGTCGGTTATTTGTCCCAACACGCCTATTTCGAAGAGGACGCCCGATTGATCGACTGGTTCAGACAACGGATTGCCGTTCCGGAAGCGGAAGCCCGTCATCTTCTTGCCCGGTTCCTGTTCTTCGGACCGACTGTCTTCCGATCTGTCTTGTCACTGAGCGGCGGAGAACGTGTACGACTGCAGCTTGCCGTCCTCGTTCATTCGAATGTCAACGTATTGATTCTTGATGAACCGACGAATCATTTGGATATCGAATCTAGGGAGATACTCGAAGAGGCCCTCGAAGATTTTTCCGGGACACTGATTGCTGTCTCACACGACCGCTATTTCTTGAATCGTCTGTTTTCGCAGATTTTTTGGCTAGAACATGGTCTGACGCGCTATCACGGTACCTATTCTTATGCCCAGCAAAAGCGGGCCGTGCTAGCTATGCCTTCACCAAGCAAAACAATCCCCAAAAGCCCAACACGTTTGTCGCAACATGAAGTAGAAAAACAGATTGAGCGGCTTGAACGGAAAATCGAAAAACAGGAACGGTCGAACAACACGGTTTCGAACTCCCTTCAGCAACAACTCGATGCCTTATATGATCAGCTGTTCCAATTTGAATGAGTCCCTTCAACAAGACTGCCGTCTCCTTTAGAGAACGGCAGTCTTGTTCTTTTTTCTGAGGATTGAACCACATCGATTTAGTTCACTTTATTAAGTTTTAAAATTTAATTTTATTTTTTTGTTGCTTATTATCTGAAAATTCGTATAATTTAGCTTATAGCTTTTTATTATTCTTTGGGAGGAATACATCATCATGAATGCCATTCAGCAAGTTATTCAAGGAAGTGTCGATTACGCGAACAACATCTTATGGTCATATGTACTCATTGCCGTCTTGATCGGCGGCGGGATCTACTTTACGATCCGGACCGGCTTCATTCAATTCACCTACTTAAAAGAGATGTTCCGCGTCACACTCGATAAGAGTGAACAAACGACGGATGATACAGGAGAAAGCATCACTTCTCTCCAATCATTCTTCATCGGGGCTGCGACACGGATCGGTACTGGTAACCTTGCCGGTGTTACGATCGCCGTCACACTTGGTGGACCAGGTGCCGTCTTCTGGATGTGGATGGTCGCGTTACTCGGAGGTGCGACAGCGCTTATCGAGAGTACACTCGCTCAAGTCTACAAAGTGCGGGATACAAAATCGAACGCATACCGTGGTGGTCCTGCCTACTACATCGAAAAAGGCTTAAAGAATCGTGCTCTTGGAATCGTCTTCGCAATCTTGATTGCCGTTACATTCGGACTCATCTTCAACTCCGTTCAATCGAATACGATTGCTGCTGCTTTTGACAATGCGTTCGGTATCAATACAGCCATTGTCGGTGCTGTACTCGTCGTCTTGACAGGACTTGTCATCTTCGGTGGTGTCCACCGTGTCGCAAAGTTTTCTGCGATCGTCGTTCCCATCATGGCAGGACTTTACTTGATTGCTGCTCTTTATGTCGTCGTTACGAACCTCACTGAGCTACCTGGTGTCTTCGCAATGATTTTCAAAAGTGCCTTCGGGATCGAACAAGCAGTCGGTGGTTCGGTCGGTGCTGCGATTTCACTTGGTGTCAAACGTGGTTTGTTCTCGAACGAAGCTGGTATGGGATCTGCTCCGAACGCCGCTGCTGCTGCTGAAGTCTCACACCCAGCAAAACAAGGTTTCTTGCAAACACTTGGTGTATTCCTTGATACGTTGATCGTCTGTACAGCGACAGCAACAATCATCCTTCTCAGTGATAGTTATGCTGCTGGAAACGGTGAAGGGATCGGCATGTTACAAAACGCACTCTCTGAGGAATTCGGTGCGATTGCTCCACCATTCATCGCACTAAGCGTCTTCTTATTTGCTTTCAGTTCAATCGTTGGTAGTTACTACTACGGTGAGACGAACATCGAGTTCATCAAACAGAGTCCTGCAGCTGTCTTCGGTTTCCGGATTGCGACAATGGGCTTCGTCTTCATCGGATCCGTTCTCAGCCTTGGTATGGTTTGGAGTTTTGCCGACCTCTTCATGGCAGGGATGACGTTGATCAACATGACGGCAATCCTTCTGTTGGGAGGCATTGCCCTCAAAGTCATCAAAGACTACCAGCAACAACGGAAGCAGGGACTCGATCCTGTCTTCTCAGCAAAAGCACTCGGCATCGAAAATACAGAGTGCTGGGATGTTGAAGAAGAAGCGCGTCCTGCAGCTGGTGAAGTACCACCTTCCCAATAAATCATCTATCGTTTCGAACTTTAGCACCGAGTATGCCTTTGCGCCTACTCGGTGCTTTTAATCTGCTAAAAAAGAGAACTTGGATTATGTTTGCGTCGGACAGGGAAAAAGTCAACAGATTGTATCGAAGGAGGAATTCATCTTGTCTCACGTCATGCTGATCATCAACCCATCGTCAGGTAAAGAACTCGGAAAAAAACACGCGATGCTCGCCGAGGAGACACTCGCTACTCGCTTTCAAACCGTTGACGTCCGTTTCACGGAAAAAGAACACGATGCGACGGAATTCGCTCGTCACGCTGCCGAATCTAGGTATGATGCTGTCATCGCCATGGGGGGTGACGGAACAGTCAACGAGGTCATCACCGGGATCGCCGAGCAATCACATCGCCCAACACTCGGAATCGTACCGCTCGGAACCGTCAATGATTTGTCCCGGGCACTGAAGATTCCAACGGATCCGGAAGAAGCAATCCGGATCTTAGCGGACGCCCCTGCCCGTCCTCTCGATATCGGCAAGTACGATGATCACTATTTCATGAATGTCATCGCCGTCGGTTTAATTGCCGAAGCAGTCGAAGAGGTCAGTGTCGAACAAAAGACGTCACTCGGATCGGTTGCGTATTTCATCGAAGGTCTGAAAGCTTTTAAAGATCACAGTCCTTATCCGATTGAAATCCATTCTGATGAGAAACAGTTCGATGGAGAAGCACACTTGCTCATCATCGCTTTGACGAATTCTGTCGGCGGATTTGAATCATTTGCGGAAGAGGCAAAGGTCGATGATGGACTGCTCCACGGATTCATCATCACAAAACTTGGGTTCATTGATGCCCTCCAGGCACTGCCGAAGCTCATCACGGGCGGATTATCAAAAGCAGATCAAATCGAACACTTCACGACGAAACGTGTCGAGATCCGTTCGAAAGAGGAGCTCCCGATCAATGCTGATGGGGATACAGCGGGTCATGTTCCCGTTACTGTTGAAGTTCTCCCCCAACATTTGACCGTCTTCTCACCTGATTCACCTTAATAGGTCTACTCTTTCAACGAACTGACGCACTGTCAGTTCTTTTTTTACTAAAAAAACCATTACAATATATGTTAACAAAGCGTAATTTTGAAACATATTTGAAATATTTTTGTGTTATTGACGATGCTATAATCATCTCAAGCAAAAAAACATTCCCTAAAATAAATAAATATACATAAATTCTTACAATTTTGTAATGATCAGTTCTGTCGCTTCAGATTTTTAAGGAGGAAATACACTCAATGAAACGTTTACTTACAACAATGACAATGACAGCTTTGGTAGTTTCCGGTTTTGCGACAACGAGTGCTTCGAAAGTTGAGGCCGCAACGACATATAAAGTAAAAGTCATGGCAGACGGACTTCGCGTCCGGACAGGTCCATCAACAGCTTATAAAGTCGTCGGTAGCGTCAATACAGGACAGACATTTAATTATCTTGGTGTTTCCGGTTCATGGACAAAAATTTCGTATGGTGGTGCATCACGCTACGTCTCTTCTACATATGTCAAAAAGTACAGTACAACGACTTCAACAAAAGCAACGACTGGCTTCTCCCGTCCAGCAAGCGGTCCGATCACACAAGGATACGGTGCTGCGAGCGGTGTTTACGGTTATACGTTCCACAACGGCATCGATATTGGTGCTCCGACGGGTACGCCTGTCTACGCATCAGCTGCTGGAAAGGTCATCACATCTCGTTACTACGGTGCATACGGTAATCACGTCATGATGACACATACGGTCAACGGCATCCAATATACGACGGTATATGCACACTTAAATAGCCGCTCTGTTTCAGTCGGACAAACGATTGCTAAAGGTTCGAAAATCGGAACCGTCGGCGCGACAGGCAATGCATTCGGTGCTCACCTTCATTTCGAGATGCATCGCGGATCTTATGTTTACAGCGGAACGTCTGCTGCGAACAGCGTCAATCCCCTCAATTACTTCAACTAAGCTTGATTCACCGGACTTCTCATGGCGAGAAGTCCGGTTTTGTATTTCAGATGAAATCTCCTGACAGGAATGGTACGGTATGATTATGAGTCTAATCCACAACGGAGGCGAAACACATGAAACGAACGACCCCTCTTCTTTTATCCGCAACGTTTGGTGTGGCGTTACTTGCCGGTTGTCAAGATCAGCCGACACCAGAAGAACGGCTTGATGCCTACATCAAACTTTGGGAAAAACAAGATTACGATAAGATGTATACGTATGCGAGTACGGCTACTAAAAAAGAATACGGTAAAAAAGAATTTATCGAGCGGACGAAACAATTATCGAAATCGCTTGATATTAAAAAATTATCCGTCGAGCGAAAAAAAGCAGAGGAAGCGACAGATGATAAAAAAGCGTCTCTTCCCGTCCAAATCTCATTTGATACGATTGCAGGATCCGTCGCTTACGATAAACAAGTTCCATTGACATTTGAAAAACAAGGTGAGACCGAAAACTGGTTCATCGACTGGGATTCTTCTTTTGTCCTAAAAGATTTTAAAAAGGACGATAAAGTCCAGCTGCAAACCGTCGAAGGCAAACGTGGTGATATACTTGATGCGAACGATAAACCGCTCGCGACCTCCGGGAAAGGATATGAAGTCGGCGCGACAGCCGGGCAATTAAAAGACGTCGCACAAGTCGCCGAATTGCTCGACCGCCCGACCTCTTCGGTCAAAGATTCCTTGAAGGCGAGCTGGGTGAAAGATGGACAATTCGTTCCGCTCAAAACACTGACCGACGAAGCAACGGTTGCGAAATTGCGCGACATTCCAGGTATCAGCGTCAAGGAGACGGAAGTCCGAACATATCCACTCGGGAAGGCGGCTTCACACTTAATCGGTTATATCGGTTCTGCAACAGCGGACGAAATTAAAGAATCGAAAAATCAAATCCAAGCCGGTGAACAAGTCGGGAAACGCGGGCTGGAACAAGTACTTGATGATCGCTTACGCGGTAAAGCCGGGGCGACAATCACCTTACAGAAAAAAGACGGTTCAAGCGTTACCGTTGCCGAAACGAAACCGACGGATGGTGAAGATATCGCGTTGACGATTGATGCCGCCCTTCAGAAAAAAACGTACGACACGATGCAGGAGGATCCGGGCACGGCATCAGCGATTGATCCGCGGACTGGTGAGACGCGTGTCTTACTCAGCTCTCCTGGCTTTGATCCTTCCGAACTCATGTCAGGAATCTCGCAAGCACGACTCGATGAACTGACGCAGGATTCGGATCAACCGTTGTTGAACCGATTCACGAGTGCCTTCGCACCCGGTTCGACTCAAAAACCACTGACGGCTGCTGTCGGATTGAAGAGCGGAACGCTCGATCCCGAAAAAGCTTATACAATCAATGGACTGAAAAATAAGATCGATGGTTTTAACGTCACGCGGATTCATGAGACGCCAGCACCCGTTAATCTGCACAATGCGCTCGTTTATTCCGATAACATCTACTTTGCCCGCTCGACACTCGAACAGGTCGGAACGAAGGCGTTCACGTCTGGACTTGAAGCACTCGGGTACGGCGAAAAGCTACCGTTTACGTATCCGTTACGTGCCTCACAGATCTCAAACGACGGCACGATTGCTTCAGATGGACAGCTGATGGACACGTCCTACGGACAAGGACAGATGTTGACGAATATTCTGCACTTAGCATCGATGTATGAAATTTTCCTGACCGATGGAACAATCTATCGTCCGACTCTTTTACAAGAAGAAAAAACGAAGCAAGTCTTCAAAAAAGATCTACTGGATGCGAAAGACGCGAAGATGATTCGCGATGATCTCTATGACGTCGTTCATAACGGTTACACGCTCCCGGCTGATATCAAGGAAGTGGATGTTGCCGGTAAAACAGGTACGGCAGAATTGAAAAAAGCAGGCGAAACCGACGGAAAAGAGAATGGTTTCTTTGTCGGTTACGATAACGATAAAAAAGATCTTCTCGTTGCCATCATGATCGAATCGGTCGAAAAAGAAGATCGCGGCAGTCCGTATGTATCTGGACTCGTCGCAGAAGTCCTCAAACAAAATCGATGATTGTCTTTATGGTGTGATGATTCACCCTGCTCTGCCTCCACTGACGGCGCTCGACGGAGAAACACTCATTGATTACTTGTCTGGCATGTGGACTGCACCGGCACCCGACCGGTTTACACCCGTTCGGATTTTGAACATCACTGACGTTGGTGTCACGGATTCCCACCGTTCGTCGGGAATTGGTCTCCAGTTAATGCAGGTTGCGGAGGAAATCGCGCTCAAGTGAAAGGTCGATACTGCTCGCTTAAATGTTTGGTCGGTCAACGACCGGGCCGCAACATTTTATGAGGAACTCGGAAGCGAGCCGCTATATACGAACTTGCAGAAGTAGTTCGTCCAACAGTAATCTCTATACGAAAGAGCGGATGATCGTGTGATCATCCGCTCTTTTTATTAATGTGAAGGAGTCGTCGCAAGACGTGCTGCCATCAACTGTTGAATCGTTTCTCGATCGTTCTGATGAAGTAAGTCGACAATCTTACTGCCGACGATGACACCAGAAACCGGTCGACTCAATTGTTTGACGTGTTCCGGTGTACTGATCCCAAATCCGGCAAGGACCGGTACTGGACTGTTGGCCGCGACGTTCGCTAAGTGGTCTTCGAGCGTCGTATCAAACGTCGTCTGTCCACCTGTTGTTCCGTTGACTGTGACGGCATAAAGGAATCCTTCACTTTGATCGGCAATCTTTTGGATCCGCTCCATCGGACTCGTCAAGGAAACGAGTTGAACGAGTGCGATGTCTGACTTGTCCTCGTTTTCGAAAAACTGTTCGCTCTGCTCAAGCGGCAAATCGGGAATGATCAAGCCGTCGACCCCGACTTCGCGGCATGTCGCTAGAAACGCCGTTAACCCATATCGGAAAATCGGGTTCAAGTACGTCATCAAGACGATTGGAACATCGACGGTCTGACGGGCAATCCGAACTGCCTCAAGAACATCCTCAAGTCCGACGTTCGCTTCTAGCGCCCGGAGCCCCGCCTCTTGAATGACCGGACCATCGGCGACGGGATCCGAAAACGGAACGCCGACTTCAATCGCCGTCGCGCCGGATTCAGCGAGGAACGTCAGGATTTCTGGGAGTTGATCGATTCCTCCATCTCCCCCCATGACGTACGGGATGAAGGCTTTTTCACCTTTACTTGTAACGCTACGAATCGCTGTTTCTAATCGCATCATGCTTCCCCCTTTAGTGCGTTTCGAACAGTGACGACATCTTTGTCACCCCGTCCAGACAAACAGATGACGAGAACTTCATCTTTCTTCATCTCAGCAGCGAGTTGTGTCGCATAGGCAATCGCGTGTGCTGATTCAAGTGCCGGGATGATTCCTTCCTTGCGGCTTAATAGTTGTAGTGCTTCCAGTGCTTGGCCGTCGGTCACCGCCTCATACTGGACGCGACCGATATCTTTGAGCAAACTATGCTCCGGTCCGACGCCCGGGTAATCAAGTCCTGCTGAGATTGAGTGTGCTTCTTGTACTTGACCGTGCGCATCCTGTAAGAGATACATCATCGAGCCGTGCAAGACACCGACCTCTCCTTTTGTCATCGTCGCCGCGTGTTTGTCCGTCTCAACACCGCTACCGGCTGCTTCGATCCCGTACAATTTTACGTCCGTATCATCGATGAACGGATGGAACATCCCGATCGCATTACTGCCACCGCCGACACACGCGACGATTGCCTCCGGCAGACGTCCTTCTTTTTCGATGATTTGACGACGTGTTTCTTTTCCGATGACTGCTTGGAAGTCACGCACGAGTTGCGGGAACGGATGCGGTCCGAGAACGGAGCCCATCAAGTAGTGCGTATCGTCAACGTGTTTGACCCAGTAGCGAAGTGCCTCGTTGACGGCATCTTTGAGTGTCCGACTCCCTTGTGTGACCGGGATGACAGTTGCTCCGAGCAACTCCATCCGGAAGACGTTCAATTCCTGGCGCCGGACGTCCTCTTCCCCCATGAAGATGACACACTCGAGATCAAGTAAGGCACAAACCGTTGCTGTTGCAACACCATGTTGCCCTGCCCCGGTCTCGGCAACGATTTTCCGCTTCCCCATCCGTTCAGCTAGTAATGCTTGTCCGATTGTATTGTTGATTTTGTGCGCACCGGTATGATTCAAGTCTTCTCGTTTCAAGTAGATTTTTGCGCCTCCCACTGTTTTCGTCAAATGTTCAGCGAAGTAAAGTGGTGTCTCACGTCCGACGTATTCTTTCAGCAATTCGTCCATCCGTGTTTGAAACGCTGGATCCTCCTTCACTGCTGCATATGCTTCCTCGAGTTCAATCACGGCGTGCATCAATGTTTCCGGGATATAACGACCACCATATTTACCGTATTGACCTAATGTATCCGGTTGTGCGTAGCTCATAGTTTTCTCTCCTTTACGGCATCTGCGAATGCCTGCATTTTGATCGGATCTTTTCGTCCATCCGTCTCGATACCACTTGAGACATCGACGGCGAACGGGTGATAACGTTTGATTGCTTCTTCGACGTTCCCTGCTGTCAAACCGCCAGCAATGAACAGCGGACGGTTGGTTTGAATCTCTTGTGACCAGTCGAATGTCTCGCCACTTCCAGCAACCGGTGCGTCGACGAGCAGATAATCCGCCAGTTGCTGTGCTTCTGTGATGTCCGTCACGGGAACCGCTTGAATGACGGGAACCGGTAGCTTGCCGTTCGGGATGGTCCCATGAATTTGAATGAGATCCAGCTCGACTTGTTCGACGGCGTCAATCACCTGTTGATAAGTCGGGGAGACGAACACACCGACGACTTGAACCGTACTCGGAATGTCGCGTCTGAGACGTGCTGCCTCTTCCAGCGTGACCTGTCGTTTGCTCTTGGCAAAGACAAAACCGATGTAATCGGCGAAGCGAACTGCCGCTTCGACATGGTCTCTTTCCCGGAGACCACAAAACTTAATCCGTGTCATACGCGGACGCCACTCGCTTCTCGGATGAAGACTTGCGGATCATCTGCCCGCATCAATGTCTCGCCGACGAGAATTCCGTCTGCACCGGCCGCGTGTAACCGCTGTGCTTCCTCGACCGTCTTAATCCCACTTTCACTGATGTACCGGACACCAGGTTGCTTCTGTTTCAGTAATCCGACCGATGTCTGCAAATCGACTTCGAATTTCTTTAAGTTGCGGTTGTTAATACCGATGATCTGCGCATCAATCGCCTCTGCCCGGCGTAATTCCTCTTCGTCATGGACTTCGACTAAGACCTCAAGTCCTTCCGCGTAAGCATACGCGTACAAGTCAGCAAGCGTTTCCTGATCGAGGGCAGCGACAATCAAGAGAATCAACCGTGCGCCGTGTGTTTTAGCTCGGTCAATCTGAACCCGATCGATGATGAAATCCTTACAAAGGACGGGGATATCGACTGCTGAAGCGACTGCCGCTAAATCGTCCATCGACCCTTTGAAATACGTCTCGTCCGTCAAGACGGAGATGACAGTGGCACCACTCGATTCATATTGTTTTGCCTGTGCGACGACGTCGACGTCGAGTGCGATTGCCCCTTTAGAAGGTGAAGCCCGTTTGATTTCCGCGATGACGGATAAATCAGTGCCTACTAATCGCTGTGCGATGGACGGCTTCAATGCCTCTCGCTCAGTTCGTTCGACCCCGTTTAATTTCAATTGTAAAACTTCTATCCGTTTCGTTTCGATGATGCGCTCTAAGATATTCATCCGATTGCTTCCTCCCGAGTCATTTGTCTTAATTGATTTAATCGTTCCATCGCTCGTCCTGAGTCGATGCTCTCTGCTGCTAGAGCGATTCCTTCTTCGATCGTCTTCGCCCGGTTCGCTGCAAAGAGCGCAATCCCAGCGTTCAGTAAGACGGTATCGCGATAAGCACCATTCTCTCCACCCAGAACACGGAGTAATATCGCCGCGTTCTCTTTTGCACTCCCACCGCGGATCGCTTCAAGTGGAGCTGTCTTCAGTCCGACTTCCTCCGGGTGAAGACTGAAACGGATCAATTCCCCTTCGTCGAGTAAGACGAGTTGGTTCGTTCCGGCAAGCGATGCTTCATCCATTCCGTTTGCGCCGTGCAAGACGATCGCCCGCTTCCGTCCGAGTCGGTGTAATGTCAACGCCATCGTCTCAAGCATATCCTCCCGGTAAATTCCTAATAGTTGTGTCTTAAGCGGAACCGGATTCGTTAACGGACCAATCAAGTTAAAGATTGTCGGAATCCGTAGGTCGCGGCGGACCTTCATGATTTGCTTGACGCGTGGATGCATCCGTTGCGCAAACAAGAAGGCAATTCCGTTCGTCTCAAGCTGTTCTGCTAAGCGTTCCGGTGTTGCGTCAAGCGAAACCCCGAGTGCTTCGAGCACATCAGCGCTGCCCGTTTTACTCGAGACACTCCGGTTCCCGTGCTTCGCGACTTTCATGCCGGCACCTGCTAGGACGAAGGCGGCTGTCGTACTGATGTTGAACGATTGTGAACCGTCGCCACCTGTTCCACAGTTATCCATGAAATCACCTGTGACCGGAATGTCGAGTGCGACCTCACGCATGATTGAAGCGAGACCGGCTAATTCTTCTGCAGTCTCCCCTTTTGCTTTTAGTGCAACGAGAAAAGCGGCAATTTCGCTATCGGTCACGTCTTCCGCAAACAGTTCGCGTGCTGCCTGTTGCATCTCTTCATATCGTAAATGTTTTGCTTCCGCTAATTTTAATAACGTCTCTTTCATCGTTCGTCACTCCTTCGTCAATTCAATGAATCGTTTAATCATCTGTTGTCCTTGTGGTGTTCCGACGGATTCCGGATGAAACTGCATGCCGAATGTCGGATGTGTCTTGTGCTCGAGCGCCATGATCGTCCGGTCCTCCGTTTCTGCCGTGATGATGAGTTCCGTTGGTAAATCGTTTCGCGCGACGATCAGGGAATGGTAGCGCATGACCTCTAGCGTTTCCGTCATCTCACGAAAGAGTTGACCGGTTTGTTGAATCATTGATGTTTTTCCGTGCATGATGACCGGTGCTTCGACGACACGTCCCCCGAACGCTTCCCCGATTGCCTGATGCCCGAGGCAGACGCCGAGAATCGGAACTTGACCGGATAGTTGACGAATCAGATCGATGCAGATGCCGGCGTCAGCCGGACGACCGGGACCGGGTGAGAGAATGATACCGTCCGGCTTCATCTCACGAAGTGCTTCGATGCTGATTGCATCGTTTCGAATGACGTGGACGTCCGTGTAAACCGATGCGTATTGATATAGGTTATAGGTAAAGGAATCATAGTTATCAATCAGGACGATCATTTCCAAACCTCCAGTAGTGATTTTGCTTTGTGTAATGTCTCCTGATATTCAAGGCGTGGAATCGAGTCATAAACGATACCAGCACCTGCTTGAACGGAGGCAACGCCATCCTTGATGACCATCGTCCGGATGGCGAGGGCAAAATCCATATTCCCGCGAATATCGAAATAGCCGACCGCCCCGGCATATACTTCTCGTTTGACCTGTTCATACTGATCAATCAGTTGCATCGCCCGGATTTTCGGAGCACCGGTGACCGTGCCTGCCGGGAGACAAGAGACGAGTGCATCTGCTCCGGTCTTACCGACTGCTAACGTCCCTTCGACGACCGAGACGAGGTGCATGACGTTCTTGAATCGCTCGATTTGCATCAATCGTGTCACTTCAACGGTACCGATCTGGCAAATCCGACCGAGATCGTTACGCCCGAGATCAACAAGCATTCGATGTTCCGCTCGTTCCTTCTCGTCGTGCAGCAACTCTTCTGCCAGTCGTTCGTCCTCTTCTTTCGTCTTCCCCCGGCGACGTGTACCGGCAATCGGATTCGTCGTCACCCGGTCTCCTTTGACTTGGACGAGGCTTTCAGGAGAAGCACCAAGTACGATGGCTTCCCCTAAGTCGATATAAAAGAGATAGGGACTCGGATTATCCTTGCGGAGCTTCCGGTAAAATTGGAACGGATTACCTGAGAACGTCGCATCGAGTCGTTGCGAGAGAACCAGTTGGAAGACATCCCCTTGCCGAATATGTGTCTTCGCTTGCTCAACGAGCCCTTCAAACGTCTCTTGATCCATCAATGGTTCATAGATGACATCCCGGAGTGGTCGCTCGATGTCCGTTCGCTCTCGCGGTTGCTCGAGTTGTGCTTTTCGTTCTGCCAAACGTTGACGTAAGACGTCACGATCAGTGATGCCACCGAGCGACGTCTGAATCAAATGGACACGGTGCTCAAGATGATCGAACAGGATGATTTGGTCGTAGACGGCGAGCAGCGCGTCCGGTAATTGGCGCGTTCGTTCCGGCACCGCTCCGATCGTCTCATACGCCCGCATCATGTCGTATCCGACATATCCGATCCCGCCTGCTAAGAATGGAAGGTCTTCTTTGACACCCTTGCGGAGAATCATCTGTTGCATCAGGCGTACTGGATCACCCGTTTCCTGCGTCTGTTGACCTGTCGTCAACTCCTCCCGTGTCACCGTTCGTCCCTCTGCCCGAATCATCTCCACCGGATCAACACCGATGATTGAATACCGTCCTTGATCCGTATGGGCGGAGCTTTCAAGTAAACATTTCTGTGTTCCGCTCAGTTGTTGAAAAATCATGATCGGCGTCATCTCGTCGCCGTTTAGTTCAAGTTGTTCGATGATAAGTGTATCTGTCTGAACCATCCCTGTTCGCCTCCTGGAATATAAAAAAAGTCCTCCACACAGCATATGCTGTATGGAGGACGATGATCTCGCGGTGCCACCTCTCAATTGGAACGGTTCGACCGTTCCCACTCTGTCTGATGCGTCTAAAGAAGAGACATCATAGCCTACGGTAACGGGGGCATCCGTCGCGACCTACTTCTTCGTTCAGCCACGCTCTCATGAGACCATTCACGAAACCTCGCCGTACGGAAGTCGCACCATTCTTCCGCTCTCTGAAACGCCGATGTTGTTTCGCTACTTAACTCACTCTACGATTTGTTCGATTCGATTGTATACGAAAAGGGTCTTCTCGCCCATTCATGCAGAACATGAAGGACGGGAAGACCCGCGGTACCACCTTCGTTGACGATGCTGACACCGTCCCCTTTGAAACGAACCGGACCGTTGTCCTGATTCGTCGACCCCGATAACGGGAGGAACCCGTCAGAGCCTACTACCCATTGAAAGGATTCGGTCTGAAGCTCAGAAGGCCATTCGCTTGTTGCCCGATACTGATTCGCACCACCCATCAGCTCTCTTGAATCGTTTCACAAGTTACTTCTCTTCGTCTTTGCTATCGTGTGTTGAGTTGATTCTTATATTACGATGCTTCTTCTTCCCTGTCAACTGGAAACTCTCAGTATAAGGAAAGTTGGTTCGGATCAATCGATTCGAGCGCTTGTTTGACGGTTTGGAGGAACTGTCCGGCAACGAGTCCGTCGAGTACGCGGTGGTCGATCGACATACAGAGGTTGACCATGTCGCGTGCTGCGAACATGCCGTTCACCCAAACTGGACGTTTGACGATCGATTCAACGGATAGAATCGCCGCCTGCGGGAAGTTAAGGATCGGTGCTGATTGGATTGAACCGAATGAGCCCGTATTGTTGACCGTAAACGTCCCGCCTTGCATCTCTGCAGATGACAACGTGCCGGCTTGTGCCCGTTTCCCGAAGTCATCAATCGCGCGTGCGATCCCCTTGATGCTTAGTTCATCCGCATTCTTGACGACCGGTACGAACAGAGCTTCCTGCGTCGCGACAGCAAGTGATAGATTGATCGCTTTCTTTTGAATGATCTTATCTCCCGCCCATGTCGAGTTCATGATCGGATGTTTCTTCAATCCTTCGACCGTCGCCTTCATGAAGAACGGCAAGAACGTCAATTTGACCCCTTCTTGTTTGAAGAATGCATCTTTATGACGGTTCCGTGCTTCGACCAAGTTCGTCACATCGACTTCGATCATCAACCAAGCATGTGGTGCTTCGTGTTTCGCGCGGACCATGTTCGAAGCGATGGCTTGACGTACACCGGCAGTCGGAATCTCGATGTCACCCGTCTCTGTCGACTGTGGCGCACTAGCTGGACGTTTTGGTGCGGGTGGTGCTTCTGCTGGAGTCGCTACCGGAGATGCTTGTGCTTCCGGTTTTGGTTCAGTTGCTTGTGGCGCTGGAATCGAGCCGGATTCGATCAGTTTCAACAGATCTTTCCGGGTAATCCGTCCGCCAGCTCCCGTACCCGTCACTTGTTCGAGGTCGATGCCATGTTCTCCCGATAGTTTCAAGACCGCTGGTGAATAGCGTTTTTTCATCGAGGTATCAGACGTCGTCGTCTCTTCGACAGCCGGCACTTCTTGTTCGGTCGCCGCAACTTCCGTTGATCCACCGCTGACCTGCATCGTGACGATCGCGTCACCGACTTGCAACGTATCGCCTTCTTCCGCAAGCAGTGTCTCGATCACACCATCAAACGAAGATGGGACTTCTGCCGTTACCTTATCGGTAATGACTTCCGCAATCGGATCATATTTTTTGACAGTATCGCCCGGTTTGACGAGCCACAACGAAATCGTTCCTTCCGTGACGCTTTCCCCGAGTTGTGGCATCGTAAGTGTTTCAGTCTTCATCGGTCAGTTCCCCCTTAGTATGCGTGTAACGTCCGGATTTTATCTTCAATTTTCTCACTTGAGATGTTGAAGAACTTCTCCATCGTCGGAGCGTATGGCATCGCCGGGACGTCTGGACCACAGAGTCGTTCAATCGGTGCATCAAGATCGAACAATGCTTCTTCTGCAATGATCGCCGACACTTCACTCATGACGCTACCTTCTTTATTGTCTTCCGTGACGAGCAAGACTTTCCCTGTCTTTTTCGCTGCTTCGACGACTGCTTCGCGGTCGATTGGATAGACGGTCCGCAAGTCAAGGATGTGGACATCGATTCCGTCTTTTTCAAGGCGTGTTGCTGCCTCAAGTGCCATATGGACACATAGCCCGTAAGTGATGATCGTCACGTCTTCGCCCTCACGCTTGACGTCTGCTTTACCGATTTCGACCGTATAATCACCTTCCGGAACATCTCCTTTTAACAGACGATAGCCTCGTTTGTGCTCAAAGAACAAGACCGGATCATTCGAACGAATCGCTGCCTTCAGTAATCCTTTTGCATCATATGGATTCGATGGGATGACGATTTTCAGACCAGGCGTCGAGTTGAACATCGCTTCGACCGACTGAGAATGATAGAGTGCCCCGTGAATACCGCCGCCGAACGGTGCGCGGATGACGATCGGACACGTCCAGTCATTGTTCGAACGGTACCGAATTTTCGCCGCTTCACTGACGATTTGGTTGACGGCTGGCATGATGAAGTCAGCGAATTGCATTTCAGCAATCGGGCGCATCCCGTACATCGCAGCTCCAATTCCGACACCGGCGATCGCACTTTCAGCGAGCGGTGCATCGATGACACGTTCTTCTCCGAATTGTTCGAGCAATCCTTGTGTCGCCCGGAAAACACCACCCCGGACACCGACATCTTCGCCGAGGATGAAGACAGACTCGTCGCGTTCCATCTCTTCTTTGATTGCACTGTTGATCGCTTCGATTAAACTTAACGTCGTCATTTTGTTTCCTCCTCGTCGTACACGTAACGTAATGCATTTTCTGGTGCGTCGTAAGCCGCTGCTTCCGCATAAGCTGTCGCTTCATCGACTTCTTTTTCCATCGCTTGTTCGATTTCAGTCGCTGATTCTTCCGTCAGGACACCCATTTCAATCAGACGTGCACGGAAGAGTTTAATTCCGTCACGTGCTTTTAAGGCATCGAGTTCTTCAGCAGAACGATATGATTTATCGTCATCATCCGATGAGTGTGGCACGAGGCGTTCGACTTCAACCTCGATCAATGTTGGACCTTCGCCCCGTAATCCACGTTCGCGTGCTTCCTTGACGACCTTATAGACAGCAAGTGGATCGATGCCGTCCACCGTATAACCAGGCATTCCGTAGCCGATTGCCCGGTCAGCGACGTGTTTCGCCGACAGCTGTTTCGAGAGAGGTGTCGAGATCGCGTATTTATTGTTTTCACAGAATAAGATGACCGGGAGCTTATGGATTCCGGCAAAGTTCGCTCCTTCGTGGAAATCTCCCTGGTTTGAAGAACCTTCTCCGAACGAGACGTAGGCAACGAGTGGTTCCTTACGCATCTTCGCAGCCAGTGCGATTCCGACAGCGTGTGGGACTTGTGTCGTGACCGGACTTGAACCTGTGACGATGTTTAATGCACGTGAACCGTAGTGCCCTGGCATTTGGCGACCACCTGAGTTCGGATCTTCTGCCTTTGCGAATGCCGACAGCATGATATCGCGTGATGTTTGACCGAAGTGCAAGACGACGCCTAAATCACGGTAATACGGCAAGATGTAATCCGTTCCTTTTTCAAGGGCGAATGCTGCACCGACTTGAGCCGCTTCTTGTCCTTGACATGAGACGAGGAAGGGAATTTTTCCTGCCCGGTTCAATTTCCACATCCGTTCGTCGATCTTCCGCGCACGGACCATCGTTTCGAACATCTGAATTGCGTCCTGTTCCGTTAATCCGAGTTCTACTAATTCTTTGAATTCTATCTTTTCCATCCGTAATTCCTCCTTAGGCGTGAACCGCAAGTCCGTCGACGGCAAGTGCTGCTTCTCCGAATGCTTCTGACAAGGCTGGGTGCGGATGTACGAGCTGTCCGACTTCCCATGCCGTCGCATTCAGTACGAGTGCTAATCCACCTTCACTGATCAGTTCCGTTGCTTTTGGTCCGACGATATGAACGCCGACGAGATCATCTGTCTTCGCATCGGAGACGAGCTTGATGAAGCCTGCCGCCTCTCCTTCGATCCGTGCTTTCCCTAACCCGTTGAACGAGAAGCTCCCTACCTTGACATCCATTCCGGCACGTTTTGCTTCGTCTTCCGTTAAACCGACCGATGCCGCTTCCGGTACGCTGTAGATACAACGTGGTACGAACGCATACTCAAGGGGTGTCGTCGTTCCGTTTACGATCGCCTCGACCGCTTTGACACCTTCTGCTGACGCAACGTGCGCCAGTTGTAAGCGACCGATGACATCCCCGATCGCATAGATATGTTGATCCTTCGTCCGGAAATGGTCATCGACTTGGATGAAGCCATTTTCGACGACGATATTCGTGTTTTCAATCCCAATGCCTTCGACGTTCGCCATTCGACCGATGGCGACAAGCAATTTATCCGCTTCAAGCGTCGTCTGTTCGCCGTTCCGGTCGATCGCGATTGAGACACCGTCTTCCGACATCCGGAACGTATCACTTTGTGCAGCTGCGCCGGTATGAATCTTGACGCCCCGCTTTTTCAACTGACGGGCGACTTCACGGCTGACTGCCACATCTTCCGTCGGTAAGATCCGATCGCTGAATTCGACGACCGTTACGGCGACGTCGAAATCCGTCAACATCGATGCCCATTCGACACCAATGACGCCGCCACCGATGATGACGATCGATTTCGGCAAGTCTGCCATGTCGAGTGCATCATCCGAGCTGAGGACATACTCTGAATCAAAAGCGAGTCCGTTTAATGGACGTGGACGCGACCCTGTCGCGACGATCAGTTGACGCGGAAGGATCAATTCGCCTTCGCCTTCTTCCGGCTCGACGCTGATCGTTCCCGGCATCGGTGAAAAGATGCTTGGTCCAAGAATCGAACCCCGACCGTGAAAGACTTCAATCTTTCCTTTTTTCATCAGGTGCTGAATACCGGCTTCTAATCCATCTACGATTTCTTGTTTACGTTGTTTGACCTGTTCGAATCGTAAAAACGATTCCGGTACGTCCACGCCATATGTAGCAGCGTGTTTGACCGTCTGATAGACTGCTGCTGATTTCAAAAAGGCTTTAGATGGGATACAGCCACGATGTAAGCATGTCCCGCCTAATTTTCCTTGTTCCACGATTGCTACCGACTTCCCGGCTTGTGCCGCGCGGATCGCGGCGACATATCCACCGGGTCCGCCACCTAGGACAACGACGTCGAATTCTCTAGCCATGTTGGTTCGCCTCCATATTCCTTAACTTCTTCTTCCCCACGTAAGACACGCAACACTCCTTCTGCGAGCGCCTGTAACTCATCTTCACCAGGACTACGTACGACTTGACCGAGGTGGGCGATGCGTTCTTCGATCGCACGCGTCAACCGATCACTATAGGCAAGTCCGCCTGTTAGAATGATCGCGTCGATCTGACCGAACAAGACGGCACTTTGACCAGCGATCTCTTTTGCAATCCGGTACGCCATCGCGTCATATAACAACGCCGCTTTTTCGTCGCCCTCTTCAATCCGGCGCTCGATCTCAATCGCGTCAAACGTTCCCAAGTGCGCGACAAGTCCGCCTGACCCAACGACCAGACGCTTCATCTCTTCCAGTTTATACTTGGTACTATAACATAGTTCTACTAGTTGACCAACAGGTAGCGATCCGCTGCGTTCTGGCGAAAACGGACCTTCTCCGTCAAGTCCGTTGTTGACGTCGATGACACGCCCCTCTTGGTGCACGCCTACCGTAATCCCGCCGCCCATGTGCGCGATGATCAGGCGCAGTTCCTCATAGGGACGTCCGATTTCCTTCGCATACCGTTTCGCGACAGCTTTTTGATTCAAGGCATGAAAAATACTCTTTCGTTCAAGTTCAGGTAAGCCTGTAATCCGTGCAATCGGCTCTAGCTCGTCAACGACGACCGGATCGACGATGAACGATGGGATGTCGAGTGTCCGCGCGATTTCGTCCGCAAGGAGTCCACCGAGGTTCGATGCATGGACGCCAAAAATACCGCTGAGTAAGTCTTCTCGCATTTCCCGATTGACGGCGTACGTACCGCTGACGAGCGGTCGGAGTAACCCACCGCGCCCAACGACCGCCGTAAGCGCTTTCAAATCAATCTGTTCTTCAGCCAACACTTCGAGTAACACGTGACGACGCATCTCCAGCTGCGCTGGAAGCGGTCCTCCGACCGCCTCCGCTGGATGGCGTAACGTCTTCGTGAACACCTGGTTCGTTCCTTCGAAGATACCGATCTTCGTTGACGTCGAACCGGGATTGATCGTTAAAATACGTTCGCTCATGAATATCCTCCTCTGATCAGCCGCGTGATCCTAGAATGTTTTTATCACGACGCAGGAACTGACTGCGGGCACTACGCATCGTTGCGATGCGCTCTTCTGCCATTTTCTCAGCCGCCCGGTATGTCGGTAAATGATCGCGTTTTGCGATTTCAAACACTTTCGTGACTGCATCGTAGACGAGTTCAACTTTTTTCATGGCACGGTCACGATTGTATCCGTCAAGTTCATCGGCAACGTTGATGACACCACCGGCATTGATGACGAAGTCTGGTACGTATAAAATACCGCGTTCTTCAAGCATGTCACCGTGACGGTCTTCTTTGAGTTGGTTATTTGCCGCACCGGCGATAATTTTGACTTTCAATTGTGGAATCGTTTCATCGTTTAATGTTGCACCGAGAGCACATGGTGCAAAGATATCCGCATCAACGCTATAGATGTCTTCTGGTGCGACGATCAAGGCACCGAATGCTTCTTCTGCACGTTGCAGTGCTTCTTGATTGATGTCCGTAACGATCAACTTCGCCCCTTCTTCATGCAAATGACGGCATAGATTGAAGGCAACGTTACCGACACCTTGGATCGCAATCGTTTTTCCACCAAGTGAATCTGTTCCGTACACTTCTTTTGCTGCTGCTTTCATACCACGGTAAACACCGTACGCCGTAACCGGTGATGGGTTCCCGCTTGATCCGAATGCTGGGCTGACACCTGTAACGAAGTCCGTCTCCATATGGATGTAGTCCATGTCTGCTACTGTCGTATTGACATCTTCCGCTGTGATGTAACGACCGTTCAGTGACTGAACATACCGCCCGAATGCGCGGAAGAGTGCTTCCGATTTTTGTGTCTTCGCATCTCCGATGATGACCGCTTTACCACCACCGAGGTTCAAGCCAGCTGCTGCGTTCTTATATGTCATTCCTTTTGATAAACGGAGCGCATCAATCAATGCTTCTTCGTCTGAGGCATAGTTCCACATACGGAGTCCACCGAGTGCCGGACCGAGTGTCGTATCGTGAATCGCGATGATGGCTTTTAACCCAGATACTTTATCGTGACAAAAAACGACCTGTTCGTAATCTTCCATCTCCATTGTTTCAAAGATACTGAAGCGTGATTCTACGTTTGTTTCGACCATTTTAAGTTCCTCCTCAGGTTGTTTGTTTTACTTTTTTCGTCTGTTGCGCATTTAATAGCGCGAAGGCCAATGAGTACATTTTTGCTTCTGCTGTATCAGCACGGCTTGTTAAGACGACTGGAGCCCGTGCTCCGACGAGAATCGCCGCAACCGAGGCATGTGCGAAATACATGAGTGATTTGTAGATGACGTTCCCGACTTCAATTTGTGGGACGACGAGTAAATCCGCTTGACCCGCTACATCGCCTGTTAATCCTTTTTGCTGGGCAGCGACGAGATTTACGGCATTGTCGAGTGCGAGTGGTCCGTCGACAAGGCAATCCTTGATTTGACCACGGCGGTTCATTTGTGTCAAAAGCGCAGCATCAATCGTAGCCTGCATCGTCGGATTAACGACTTCGACGGCAGCTAAGACTGCGACTTTCGGTAATCCGTACCCAAGCGCCCGTAAAGCGGAGACACCGTTTTCGATGATCTTCACTTTGTCTTCGAGTGACGGTTGGATATGAATCGCTGCATCGGTCAATCCAATCGCCGATTCACGTCCTGGTACTTCAAACAGCGCGACATGCGACAAGACATTTCCTGAACGCAGACCCGTTTCTTTGTTCAAGACAGCCTTCATGAACGTTGCTGTCGGAACGAGCCCTTTCATCAAGACGCTCGCATCCCCTTTGCGAACGGCATGGGCGGCGCGTTCCGCCGCTTCTTGCGATGTAGAGGTATGGGTGATTACGAATTGTGACTCCCGTAATGCCCGTTTTTGAATCATCTTCTGGATTCGCGTCGCATCCCCGAACAAATGAAAACGAGCTAAATCGTTTTCAATTGCTAATGCGACAGCATCCATCACTTCTTCGTCATCCGCAGCCGCAATCGCAACGACGGAATCTTCGAGTCGAGCTGCCTGCTCGACCATTTCACTGAATCTCACCGTATTCCCCCCTTACCTGTCATACATAAATAGTAACAGCAATTTTCGTGCCAAATCAAAAGAGACGGTAGGACAAGCAAGAACGTCTTTAATTTTGCACGCTTTTGCATTTTTTGCAATATATTGCACGCAAAAATTTGCGTCTTACGAATAGATGTTAAATCGTTCCACTTTATAATAGAGCGCCCGGAGTGAAATCCCGAGTTGCTTCGCCGCTTCTGTTTTGTTGCCATTAAAGGCAGTAAGCGCTTCCCGAATCAATCGTTCTTCAACGTGGGACATCTCATCCGATAAATGTTTAATTTCCTTTTTTTGTCGCGTCGTGGCTTTCGTCGTTTGTGGCGCGACGAGTTGGAGATGCCCTTTCCGTAAGACAGTCTCTGTCTTATCCGTAAAGATCAAAGCCCGTCCGATGACATTTTCGAGTTCACGGACGTTCCCTTTCCACGGTTGTTTTTTCATAGCTTCAAGTACATCATCCGAAATCCGTCCGACCGATCGTCCGTAACTTTGATTCAATTTTCGAAGCAGATGTAAGGTCAGTGGTGCGATATCGTCTGGTCGTTCGCGTAAAGATGGAATGTGGATCGGTAAACGATTAATTCGGTAATAGAGATCTTCGCGGAATTCATTCATGATGATTTTTTCTTCTAGATTGGCATTCGTCGCCGCGATGATCCGGACATCGACCGGAATCGCATTCGTGCCACCGACACGGACGACTTCATTTTCCTGTAACACCCGTAACAGTTTGGCTTGGACGTCGAGTGGCAATTCGCCGATCTCATCTAAGAATAGCGAACCTCCGTGTGCTTCTTCGAAATATCCCCGTTTCCCGCCGCGCCGCGCTCCTGAGAACGCGCCTTCCTCGTACCCGAATAGTTCACTTTCGAGTAACGTCGGTGCAATCGCCGCACAGTTGACGCGGACGAATTGTTCATATTTGCGTTCGCTCGCTGCATGGATCGCATGCGCGAACAACTCTTTTCCGGTTCCCGATTCACCACGAATCAAGACGTTGACGGGCATCGTTGCCGCAAGCTTTGCTTGATCGACGACGAAGCGCATCGCTTCACTCTCGGCGATGATGTCGTCAAACGTATACTTCGCTTCGAGTGTCCGAATTTTTTGGCGTGCTGCTTTCAACTCTTTCGCTAATGCCTTCATTTCCGAAATATCCCGAATGACGCCAACGGAACCGCGGACTTGTCCATCGACGATGACAGGTGCCGCGTTGACGATGATATCGCGTTGATCTTGTCCAATTTTCATTCGGACATCTCGCACATTCTCCCCCGTATTCAAGACTTTTAAATGAACCGACTCCTGCATCCCGATGTCAGCACTGGCTGGTTTTCCAACGACATCTCGCTCCGTAAAGCCGGTCATGCGTGTATAGGCAGGATTGATCAGCATCGTCTGCCCCTCCTGATCGGCAACGGAAATCGCCTCGCTCGTACAATGAATGATCGCTTCGAGCATCTTTTCTTTTTCTGTCAGACGCTCGAGTAAGACCCTGACGAATTCGCCTGGTAAGACGGCCACGCCTGGAAAATCATGTATCAGACGTTCGAGTACTCCCTGTTCTCCAGTAGCATCGATAATGAAATCAACGTCTGTTCCTTCAAATGCCGACCAATCGGCCTCAATGCGGATCTCTGCCCGGCGAGCAAGCGCCATTGCTGGAGCGTCCATGTTCGTGTCAACCAGACCGATGACCGTCAATAGCGGTGAACGTTGGAACGCATGTAGGATTTCTGTTCCCCCTTGACCTGCCCCAATGACAAGTAGATGATGCATATGAATTCCCCCTTTGAAACTGCTTACATTTCTATCCTACTCGGAATAAAATAGGGAAGCAAACCCGATTCGCAGAACGTTTGATTTTTTGATACAATACGCTTGGAAAGGAGTGGCGTCCTATGCGTATCATTGGTTTGCTCTCGTTGCTGATTCCCGGTATCATCGGTGCAATCGGCATTAAACTCATGCGCGATAGCGTGTTTCTGATTGCTCAAGTCCCGTTCAAATACTTAGGCGATGCAGCATATGTATATGTCTTACAAGGTATCGTTGGTCTGATTCTAGCGATGGGTGGCATCGGATTTGTTGCAGGATATGTCTTTTATCGAGATCGTAAGCGCGGCAAAGTCTCCGACCGTTATCAAAAAAAATGAACACAGAAAAAGGTCCCCATCTCTTGAACTCATTTCAAGCGCGGGACCTTTTACTCGTATAAAATTGGTTTCACTTACGGATGAACTCCTCTCATAGTAGAACTATTCGTGTACTCCAAAACCTTAGGTGTTCCTCTTAATGAAGAGGTGGAAAGAAATCAGATCTGGCTATCGGGCTAACGATAGAATGGTATTTCAGTTCCATCATCTGACTGTACTCGGGACCTAGGTGGAGCGTAATGTCATCCGCTTGAAGCAGTCAAACATTCGGTTGCTAACAATCACTGCTAGACAACACTCCTTTTCACGAACTGTACTTTTCATTTTAGACGATCCGTTACCTTCCACTTTTCCCTAGCTTCGAAATCATGGAAGCTCCCATTCATTCGAGATTTCCCATCTAGAATGAACAAGATACCTTGGTACGACTTCTACCAAGAGAATGTCGTCCGGCATTCTTGAGCCATTTACAGTTGGCGTTCTGAGATGATGTTCATCAACGGGATTTCCGGAGTCCTCGCCGACTCGACGTTCATCTGACGTCTTGCCAAATCATTTGGTATCTTTATTATAACAAACATTTCAGTTTATGCAATATTTATTTGTAAACGCTTTTATTTTTTTTTGATCTCTGCTGTATGCTGGAGGAAGAACACAATCGAAAGGAGCGCTTGTATGCGAAAAATCATCGTATTCGAACACCTGTCATTAGACGGTGTCATTCAGGCCCCGAGTGGTAAGGACGAGGATTTAAGTAACCAGTTTGAACAAGGTGGCTGGACCGCTTCGTTTCAGCATCCTGAAATCGGTCAGATCATCCGCGGGTGGATGCATGAGGACTGCTCCCTGCTGCTTGGTCGCACGACTTACGAGCAATGGTCGAGTTACTGGCCACTCCATGCCGATATCTGGCCGGCAGCCGACCGTGCTATGAAATATGTCGCCACGCCTCATGAACGACCTGTTCTTTGGCAGCCGACGACTTATTTAAAGCATCCGATTTCTGAACTGGAGCGCTTAAAACAACAGGATGGTCCACCGTTTCATGTCTGGGGCAGCAGTCAACTCGTACACGCGCTTTTTCAAGCTGACTTGATCGATGAACTACGCTTGATCACCTATCCTGTCATCATCGGGTCCGGTAAACGTCTGTTTCCTGATCAAGGGATGATTCCTCTCACTTGGGACGTCATGGAGGAAAGAACGTTTCCTAATGGCGTGTCGGTCGTTCGTTATGAACGGAAATAGGATAAAAAATACACCGTCTACAAAACAGACGGTGTATGGCTTCAACCAGATTGCTCCTGATTCATATGATTCGATACATACGAGATGAATTCCGAGTTCTTCGGGCTTTTCTCCTGTTCGATTCGACCATTGAACAGTTTGTGCTGCTGCATCCCTTCATTCCAGGCGGATTTAATCGCGTGACGCATCGCCCGTTCGACGCGAGAAGCCGTCGTTTGATGTTTTTTCGCGATCGTCGGATAGAGCTCTTTTGTGATCAAACCGAGTAAATCTTCCCGTTCGAGTACCATCAACACGGCGTCCTTTAAATACGTGAACCCTTTAATATGTGGCGCGATTCCGACTTCTCGGAGCGTCGTCCCGACTTTTAAATCAATCGTTTCGACCGTCGGCGATTGTCCCTGATTCGTCACAAGCCGGATTTTTTGAACGAGCTGATCCATACTGAACGGTTTAACTAAGAAATAGGATGCTCCGAGCGTGACCGCCTGTTGCGAAACCTCATCCTTACCGAAGGCACTCAGCATGATGACAGCAGGATTCTTCTTTTTCTTCATCAACTCTTCAAGGACACCGAGCCCATCTAGATGGGGCATGATGATGTCGAGGAGCAATACATCGACTTCGTGTTCTTTCATCCGTTCGAGACAACTCTCGCCGTTGTAGGCGACGCAAACGACTTCCATGTCTTCTTGCGCAGTGATATGTTGGCGAATCAGTTCGACCATTTCGCGATTATCATCTGCTATCCCGACTTTAATCAATCCTTACACCCCATTTTTAAGCGATTCTTTCATCGTCTTCGCCTGATCCATCAATTCTTCGGCATGACGTAACGTCAAATCCGTCATATGTGCGCCAGAGATCATCCGCCCGAGTTCATTTCCTCGATCAGATTGAGACAACACGTTGACTTGCGTCGTCGTACGATCCGTCTCCTCGATCTTTCGAATATAGAGGTGTTGATCCGCCATTGAAGCGACCTGTGGTAAGTGTGTGATACACAGTACTTGTCCGTCTACTGACAAACGATAGATCTTTTCAGCCATCGCTTGTGCGACACGACCTGATACCCCTGTATCGACTTCATCGAAAATGATCGAAGCAACCCCGACGGAGCGCGAGAAGATTGACTTCAGTCCAAGCATGATGCGCGATAATTCTCCGCCCGATGCAACTTTTCCAAGCGATTTGAACGGCTCTCCTGCATTCGTCATGATGAAGAATTCCACTTGGTCAATCCCATTCTTACGCAACGCCGGTGTCTTGCCATCTTGAAGGAAACGAATTTCAAACCGTGCTTTTTCCATATAAAGCTCACGCAACTCCAAATGAATCGCTTCACTTAATTGGATTGCCGCTTTTCGGCGCTGTTGCGAGAGCCGACCACCGATCTCGAACAATTCGCCTTCGAGCTGTTCGACTTCATCTTTTAGACGTTCGATGCGTTCATCTCGGTTCGTCATCGTGTCGAGTTCAATCCGAATCTTCTCACCGTATGCGATGACTTCTTCAATTGTTGCGCCATACTTTCGTTTCAGCTGTTGAAAGACCGATAAACGTTGTTCGATCTCATCGAGCCGATTGGAGTCGAACTCAAGTGTTTCAAGTTGATCCCGTATCGCGTACCCGACTTCTTCCAGTCCATAAAAGGCGCTCGCGATCGCGTCACTTTGCTGAGAAAACTGTTCATCGATGCTTGATGCTTGCTGCAACTCACGCATCGCATCCCCAACGGAATCAATGCCGCGCATCTCATCATGTAAGGCATCATAAGCTGTCTTCAACGACGCATATAGCTTCTCGAAATTCGCGAGACGATTCCGTTCGACGAGTAAGTCGTCCTCCTCATGCGCCCGAAGTTTTGCACTTTCGATCTCTTCCGTCTGAAACGATAATAAATCAATCCGTTGGGCGAGTTCCTGTTCACTTTGAGCGAGCGATTGCAAAGCCGTCCGTTTTTCTTCATACGTTTGGTAACCGATCTGGTAGGCTTGAAGAAGCGGCGCGATTGCCTCTTGCGCGAAGTCATCGAGAATCGCTTGATGATACGCGCTATCCATTAAATGCTGATGTTCATGTTGCCCGTGCATGTCGACGAGAACACGTCCGAACTCACGTAAGATCGTCAGCGTGACTAGCTTATTGTTGACGCGGCAGACACTCTTTCCGGTCGCGAACAGATCACGTCGTAAGATGATCAGGCCATCTTCGATATCGATGCCGTACTCTTCCGCGAGGTCATAGACAAGATGATCGTCCTCAATCAGAAACAATCCTTCGAGTTCCGCCCGATCTTCCCCGTACCGGACGAATTCCGCGGATCCACGTCCACCAATCAACAATCCGATTGCATCGAGCACGATTGATTTACCGGCACCTGTTTCCCCAGTCAAGACAGTCATCCCTTTTTTAAAGTCGATCTGTAGCTCGTCAATGATCGCAAATTGTTTGATCGATAATTCAGCTAACATCCTGTCAACTCCTTACAGCATTTCTAATATTCGTTCCGTCACTTCTTCCGCCTGTTCCTCACTTCGTGCGATCAACAGAATCGTATCATCTCCGCACACCGTTCCGAGCAATTCACTCCAGCTCAAATGGTCCAGTAAGACAGCGACTGCATTCGCATTTCCAGGGAGGACATGCATGACAATCAGATTTTGAGCAGAATCGATCGAGATGAAGCTATCTCCAAGCAGACGCCGTAATTTTCCGAGCGGGTTGAAACGTTGGTCGGCGGGTAAGCTGTACTTATAACGCCCATCATTCAACGGAACTTTGACGAGATGGAGTTCCTTGATATCTCGTGATACCGTTGCCTGTGTCACCTTATATCCTGCATTCCGTAATTCCTCTACCAATTCATCCTGGGTTTCTACTTCCGATTGGGTAATGATTTCCCGAATCTTAATCAACCGTTGCCCCTTTGTCATTCCTGCACCTCACAGTATTCTTCGATGTTACTATTGTAATCCAATAAATCATTAAAAGTCCACGTTTGCCATTTTATTATACGGTTTACATTGGACCAAAGCACAAGGAAGACGGACCCATGAACCGGATCCGCCTTCGTTTTCATCTGTTCGGTTAAAGACTCGCGTGCGCTTGCTTGACTGTCTCTGCCGCATGGACGGATGGATCAAGCCCAGCTTGACCCAGGCGCGCATGTAACAAGAACTCGATGTTACCCTCTCCCCCGGTAATCGGTGAATAGTCGAGCTGCTTGACGTAGAACCCCTGCTGAATGAAGAATTCGATCATCTCATCGAGCACTCGGACATGAATCCGTTCATCCCGCACGATGCCTTTTTTACCGATATCGTCACGACCTGCTTCGAATTGCGGTTTGACGAGCGCCATGACGTCTCCTCCTTCAACAAGGATCGTCTTCAGTGGCGGAAGCATCAACCGTAACGAGATGAACGAAACATCGATCGTCGCGAACTGTGGTGCGATCGGGAACATGTCTGGCGTCGCATGCCGGAAGTTCGTTTTCTCCATCACCGTCACGCGGTCATCCGAGCGAAGCTTCCAGTCCAGCTGATTGGAACCGACATCGAGCGCATACATATGCGCTGCTCCATTTTGTAAGGAGCAGTCCGTAAAACCACCCGTCGACGATCCGATGTCGAGACCCGTTTTACCCGAGACATCAAAATCGAATACTTGGAGTGCTTTTTCCATCTTAAAGCCACCACGACCGACATACGGCATCAGTTGACCTTTGACGTGCAGATCGATATCCGACTTGACCTTTTCCCCGGCCTTCTCCAATCGTTCCGTTCCGCTGAAGACGAGTCCCGCCATGATTGACCGCTTCGCTTTTTCACGCGTTTCAAACAAACCGCGCTCGACGAGAAGAACGTCGAGGCGGATTTTCTTTACATTTTCCATGAATCGTCACACACTCTGTTTCTTTCCTTGATTGACGAAAGCGCGTACTTCTTCCGCGATTTGTCCAGGTAATAATCCGATTTCTTCTAGTAATTCGTTTACACCGCCATGCTCAATATACCAATCCGGAATACCGAAGCGTTTGACGCGCGGGAATGCTTCCTGCTCATTCGCATGCTCAAGGACAGCTGATCCGAATCCACCTTTTAGGACGGCTTCTTCGAGTGTCACGAGTGGAATGCCTTCTGCGTAAAGGGCATTCAGCATCGTTTCATCAAGCGGTTTGATCGTCCGCGCATTGATGACACGAACCGACAGTTCGTCCGCTAGGAGATCCGCAATCTTGAGTGCATCCTGCACTTGTGGTCCGAATGCAAGAATCGCGACATCTGTTCCTTCACGTTCGACTTCCCATGTATCAAGCGAAATCTCGTGTAACGTCTCATCCATCGGCACACCGATTCCTTCGCCTCGTGGGAAACGGACGGCAATCGGTCCTTCGTATTTGACAGCAGAATAAAGCAAGTGCTGCAGCTCGTTCTCATCCTTCGCCATGACGATCCGGATATTCGGCACGTGGCGCATGAAAGCGATATCGAAGACCCCTTGGTGTGTCTCTCCATCCGCACCGACAAGTCCTGACCGGTCGATCGTAAATGTCACGTCGAGATTTTGACGCGCGACGTCGTGTACGAGTTGATCGTACGCACGCTGGAAGAACGTCGAGTAGATCGATACGACAGGTTTCATGCCTTGCGTCGCTTGACCTGCTGCAAACGTCACAGCATGTTGTTCTGCGATTCCGACATCAAACATCCGCTCTGGGAATTCTTTTTCAAAACAATCGAGTTTTGAACCGACACTCATTGCCGGTGTGATCAATGTCAGCTTTTCATCATCGCGTGCCATCTTCGTCAACGTGTCTGCTACCGTAAACGAATAACTTGGCGCTTTGGATTTTCCTTTAATGACTTCGCCGGACTCCATCTTGTACGGTCCAAGACCGTGCCATGTACCGACACCATCGAATTCTGCTGGGCGGTAGCCCTTCCCTTTTTTCGTGATGACATGAAGCAGGACAGGTCCTTCTTCTTTTTTCACGTAGTTGAGCTGTTCGATCAAATCATTGAGATCGTGTCCATCGACCGGACCATAGTAATTAAAGCCGAGCTCTTCGAAGAACATGCCAGGGACAAGTGCTCCTTTGACGGCTTCCTTCAATTTCTCGCTTCCTTTTTCAAGGCGTCCGCCAATGACCGGAATCTTTTTGATCAACGTTTCGAGTTCGTCTTGTGCATAACGCACTTTCCGTGAGGAACGAATCCGTCCGAGCATTTGATGCATTGCCCCGACGTTCGGTGCGATCGACATCTCGTTATCATTCAAGATGACGATGACGTTTTGTTGTTCTGCGCCGATGTGATTCAATGCTTCGAGCGCCATACCACCTGTCAACGCACCGTCACCGATGATTGCGACTGCACGATCACTCTTACCGCTCAGTTCATTCGAAACAGCAATCCCCATTGCTGCTGATAAGGACGTCGAGCTGTGTCCTGTCTCCCAGACGTCATGTACGCTTTCATTGCGTTTTGGGAACCCACAGAGCCCCTTATGCTTGCGGAGCGTATCGAACTGGCTCGCACGTCCTGTGAGAATCTTATGCACGTATGCTTGGTGTCCGACATCCCAGACGAACTTGTCATTCGGACTGTTGAATTCACGATGCAACGCAAGCGTCAACTCGACGACACCGAGGTTCGGTGCCAAGTGTCCACCTGTCGTCGCTAATTCTTCAATCAAAAAGCGTCGAATGTCGCCAGCGAGGACTTCGAGTTCGGAGACCGACATACGCTTTAAAAATGACGGATCCTGTATTTCTGTCAATTTCATACCTTACCGCCTCTTTTCCTTACAATCTTATAGGGTTTGTACCCTACATTGTACTAGAACAATCTATCGAGCGCCATTGTCAGCATAGAAAAAGACGACGCAGATGCGTCGTCCTGCTTAATGGTCGCGCTTGACCACGAAGTCGAGCAGTTCCTTAAGTGTCGTCGCTTCGACCGATAATGCATCAATCGCTTGTTCCGCTGCTTCCACCTGAGCGGTCAGTGCACGTTTTGCACCTTCAAGACCGAGGAGTTTCGGATACGTCGCTTTTTCGTTCCCTTCATCACTTCCAACCGGTTTACCGATTTTTTCGGCATCTCCGGTTACATCCAGAATGTCGTCTTGAATTTGGAAGGCGATTCCAAGGTGACGCCCGTATTGGTGCAGGTGCGCAAGATCAGTCGGACTGACTGCGGCAAGTAATCCACCTGCTTCGACCGCAAAGACGAGCAGTGCTCCCGTTTTCCGGCGGTGAATCGACTCAAGCTCCGCTACATCATTGATGCCGCCACGTTCGCCGAGCATATCGTCGAGTTGACCGCCGACCATGCCCGCAGCACCCGCTGCTGCTGCCAACCGTTCAACAAGGGCAAGCTTCACGTCAGGCGAATCCGGTGTCTCAAGAAGACAGCTGAAGGCGTTCGTAAGCAAGGCGTCCCCTGCTAAAATCGCTGTCGCTTCGTCAAAAGCAATATGATTCGTAGGTCGTCCACGACGGAGATCGTCGTCGTCCATTGCAGGAAGATCATCATGAATCAGTGAATATGTATGAATCATCTCGAGTGCCGCAGCAGTCGCATCCCCTTTTGAACGATCGATCGAGAAGGCATCAAGTACAGCATAAATCAAGGCTGGACGAATCCGCTTTCCACCGGCATCAAGTGAATACCGCATCGAGTCGCGTAACCGCTCCGGTGCGTCAATTCGCTCCATGAATTCTGCCATCTTGTTTTCAACTTGTAGTTTCCACTCATTCAAAGCAATCATTGCGCTCCTCCTTTTTCCCGCAGCGTACCATCTTGTTCCAGGATTTGATCGAGTTTTTTTTCAGCAACAGATAACTTTCCTTGGCAAAGAGCTGTCAGTTTGACGCCCTCTTCATATAGAGCCATCGCTTGTTCGAGAGGGGCTTCGCCCTCTTCTAGTAACGTGACGATCTCTTCTAGTCGTTCTAGTGCCTCTTCAAAAGATTGTTCCGTCTCCATCCTTATTCCCCATCCTCTCGTTTAGCACGAATCGTTCCATCATGGAAGCGGATATCGAACGAAGACGCAGTCAATGCCTTCGCGGAGCGAACGATTTGTCCATCCTGTTCGACATACGTATAGCCGCGCATCAGAACATGCGTCGGACTGACAGAGTCGAGTCGCGCGAGCACATGACGCACCTGCTGTTGTTTCGATTGCAAAATTCGGCGAATCATTTCCAGTCGGCGACGCGACTGTTCAATCGTCGCCTTTTGTTGCACGAATCGTTCCCGCACAGGTACTCGCATTAAGCGTGTATGAAGACGCTCCACCCGCTGCCGGTTTTGCGTTACGACGTACTGGATTTCTTTTTGGAGTGACATCTCCGCCCGGTCCAGTTGTTCCTGTTTTAGTCCGAGTAGGACGCGTGGCGACTTCAGACCGTAGCTCGCGGAAAGACGCGCCACTTGTTCCTGCTTACTCTTAATAAGTTGGGCATACGTTCGTTCTAAACGTCGCTGTACATCCTCGACCCGGCGGACGAGTTCTGCCGCTTCCGGTGTGACGAGTTCTGCCGCTGCCGTTGGTGTCGCAGCACGAACGTCCGCAACGAAATCACTGATCGTAAAATCGGTTTCGTGACCGACGGCCGAGACGATTGGAATACGGGATTCAAACACGGCTGTCACGACGGACATCTCATTGAATGCCCATAACTCCTCGATTGAACCACCACCACGACCGATGATCAACACGTCACAGGCAGCATGCTCATTCATCAACTGAATGGCACGACTGATTTGCGGTGCCGCGTCCGCTCCCTGTACAAGGACCGGGGCGAACACGATGGCTGCCTGCGGATAACGGCGACGGAGTGTCGTTGCGATGTCATGAAGCGCCGCTCCTTTTGGGGACGTGATGATCCCGATGCGCTCGGGAAAAGCAGGCAACGGCTGTTTGATCGTCGGATCAAACCAACCGCGATCTTCGAGATCCCCCTTCAAGCGCGAGAACGCCTCATACAGCGCACCTACACCATCTTCCGTCATCCGTTCGACATAAAGCTGCATCTCGCCGGATGACACATAAACGGATAAGCGCGCCGTGACGACGACACGCATGCCTTCGCGGACGTCCGCCTTGACTCGACTGGCATCCCGGGCAAACATGACGGCTTTCATCCGTGACTGCTCATCCTTCAACGTAAAATAAAGGTGACCGGAAGAGTGTCGTTTAAAGTTCGACACTTCTCCCACCACCTGGACTTGTTGTAGAAGGGCGTCGCCTTCTAGTTCCCGTTTGACATAGTGGACTAAATCGGAAACGTGAAGGGGTTCGCTCATCGCGCAGCCTCAATCGTATTATGCAGTAGCATCGTGATCGTCATCGGACCGACACCACCCGGAACAGGTGTAATCATCGACGCCACATCTTGTACCGTGTCAAACTCAACATCACCGACGAGTTTACCATCGACACGGTTGACACCGACATCGATGACGACAGCGCCCGGCTTTACCATATCTGCCGTAATCAGCTTTGGTACGCCGACTGCGACAATCAAGATATCTGCTTGGCGCGTCATCGCACCGAGATCTTTTGTTTTTGAATGACAATAGGAAACGGTAGCCGATTCATTCAAGAACAACATACCAACCGGTTTACCGACGATTTGACTCCGTCCGACGACGACGACATGTTGACCGGCAATCGGTACGTTCATCTCTTTGACGAGATGAAGAATCCCGTTTGGTGTACAGGGTAAAAATGTCGGTTCCCCGATCATCATTTTTCCGACAGAGACAGGATGGAAACCATCGACGTCTTTTTCAGGAGAAATCGCAAAGATGACCTTACTCTCATCGATATGCTGAGGCAACGGCAATTGCACGAGAATCCCGTGGACACTCGCATCAACGTTCAGTCGTTCGATCAGGTGAAGGAGATCTGATTCCGTTGTTTCTGCCGGAAGCCGGATCAACTCCGAATCCATGCCGATTTCCTTCGCCGCCTTTTCTTTCCCACGTACATAAGATTGGCTGGCTGGATCTTCGCCAATCAGGATGACAGTCAATTGCGGTTGAATCCGCTGTTCTTTCAGACGTGCGACTTCTTCTTTCAGCTTCATACGATATGAATGGGCTACCTGTTTTCCATCGATTACTACTGCCATGATTTGTCCACTCCCCCAAAAAGTTCGATTCACTCTTCTGTCTGTTTGTCTCTATTCGGTTTTACATCGGGTTACGAATTTTCTTTGACGACGCCTTGCGCGACCTTACCGAGAACACCGTTGACGATTTTCGTTGCTTCTTCATCTGCGAACGCTTTCGTCAATTCGATGGCTTCGTTGATCGTCACTCGAACCGGGATGTTCGTTTCGAACAATAATTCGTAAACGGCTAAGCGAAGAATCGTCCGCTCGATGTTTCCGAGTCGTTCGAACGACCAGTTCACGAGTGCTTCGCGAATGTGTTGATCAATCGTTGTTTTGTTCTCTTCGACACCGTTCACCAATTGCTCGACGAATGTATCGTATTCCTTACCTTCTACCGCGAATTCAATGGCCTCTTGTGCAGTCAGATCCGAGAGTTCCATTTGGAACAAAGATTGGACTGCGAGTTCGCGTGCCATGTGTCGTTTCATCATGATTTTGCGTGCTCCTTTTTTTGTCGTTCTCAATCAGTTAGTTTAGCACATTCCTCTTTTAAAAAACATAGAGAACGCCAAAAAAAGACGGGAGTTCGTCGTGCAAACTCCCGTCCTGATTCAGTTTACGATCGTTCCTTTCAACTCACGCTCGGCGAATTTCGTCGTGAACGTACCACGACGGAATACCGGGTGACTTAAGACACGTTCATGGAACGGAATCGTCGTCTTGACACCTTCAATCCAAAATTCAGCCAGTGCCCGCTCCATTTTCGCACATGCTTCTTCCCGTGTTTCCGCATGAACGATCAGCTTCGCGACCATCGAATCGTAATATGGTGGAATCATGTATCCCGGATAAACAGCGCTGTCAATCCGGACGCCCATACCACCTGGTGTCACGTATTGTGTGACACGCCCGGCAGACGGACGGAAGTCATGGTCTGGATCCTCGGCGTTGATGCGACACTCGATTGAATGACCATGGAACTTGATATCCTTTTGTTTGACGGCAAGCGGATGATCGAGCGCGACTTGCAATTGCGCTTGAACGAGATCGAATCCCGTGATCATCTCGGTTACCGGGTGCTCGACCTGAATCCGCGTATTCATCTCCATGAAGAAGAACTCCTCTGTTTCTTCAACGAAGATGAACTCGATTGTTCCGGCTCCCGTGTACTGGATCGCCTTTGCCGCTTTAACGGCAGCTTCCCCCATCTTCAGGCGTGTCGCTTCACTGACCGCTGGCGACGGTGCTTCCTCGATCAGTTTCTGCATCCGACGCTGGACGGTACAGTCTCGTTCGCCGAGGTGAATGACATTCCCGTGGCGGTCCGCTAGTACCTGTACTTCGACGTGGCGGAACTCTTCGATGAAGCGTTCTAAATACACGTCCCCGTTACCGAAAGCTTGTTTTGCCTCACGGCGTGTCTCACTCAAGCCATTGATCAATTCTTCTTCCGAACGGGCGACACGTATCCCTTTTCCGCCGCCTCCCGCTGTTGCTTTGATGATGACCGGGTAGCCGATCTCTTGCGCGAGCGCGACCGCTTCTTCGTCCGTGACCGTTCCATCTGAACCCGGTACGACAGGAACCCCACACTCGATCATCGTCTTCTTCGCGACGTCCTTAATCCCCATCTGACGGATTGCATCCGACGTCGGACCAACGAATTTAATGCCGCACGCTTCACACATTTCGGCAAAATCGACGTTCTCCGCTAAGAAACCATAACCCGGATGGATCATCGTCACTTGACGATTCGTCGCGACAGCAAGAATATTCGTGACGTTTAAGTAGGACGATGCAGAACTGGCTTCACCGATGCAGTACGCTTCGTCCGCTAGGCGGACGTGCAAAGCATCCTTATCCGCCGTCGAGTAGATTGCTACAGTCTGTATTCCGAGTTCTTTCGCCGCTCGAATAATCCGGACCGCGATTTCTCCACGATTGGCAATCAATAATTTTTCCATGCTGTTCACCTCCGTTTACGGACGGATCCGGAAGAGTGGTTGACCGAATTCAACAAGATCTCCATCGGCGACAAGAATTTCGACGACCGTTCCGGATATTTCCGAGTTTAAGTTATTAAAGAGTTTCATTGCTTCCAGAACACAGACGACCTGACCGACTTCAATTTGATCGCCGACTTTGACGTATGCTGGTTTATCTGGATTCGGTCGCGAATAGAACGTTCCGACCATCAAGGCATTGATCGTGACCGTCTCGTCTGCAACCGCTTCTTCCTCAACAGGTGCTGCCGCTTGTTTCGCAGGAGCTGGAGTCGCTACTGGTGCAGCCGGCGCTTGATGCGAAACCGTCACCGTCTCTCCTTGTTTCTTCAACTTCAATTTATACGTATCCGTCTCGAGTGAGAGTTCGTTTACACTCGACTGATCGAGCATTTCGAGTACTTGTTTCAACTGATCGATTTTCATCTGTCATTCTTCCCCCATCTATGCTGTATTCACAATTATTATACCAGGTGCTAATGCCTACTCAAATACTTATATTAACTGGTCATACCATTGGATGCAAGTCGTGGCGTATGAAAAAAAGACGTCTCTCGACCTGATTGAAGGTGAGAGACGTCTTGTCGTTTCGTTCTTATCCGTTGTAACGACCTGTGAAATCACCTGTACGTGTATCAACCGTTACTTTTTCGCCCGCTTCGATGAAGAGTGGGACTTGAATGATGTGTCCTGTTTCGACTGTCGCGTTTTTCTTGACGTTTGAAGCTGTATCGCCCTTGACGCCAGGCTCTGCTTCAACAATCGTCATGACAACCGTGTTCGGCAATTCAAGACCGAGGATTTCGCCGTTGTAAACCGCGATTTGAACTTCCATGTTCTCAAGCAAGTACGGAAGAGCTGCTTCGACTTGAGCTGTCGTCAATTCCAATTGTTCATACGATTCTGTATCCATGAAGACGTATGTTTCACCCATTGGGTAGAGGTATTGCATCTTGTTGCGGTCGATATGTGCACGTTCGACACGTTCTCCGCCGCGGAATGTCATCTCCTGGATGTTTCCGTTACGAATGTTACGCATTTTCGTCCGAACGAATGCTGCTCCCTTACCTGGTTTAACGTGTTGAAATTCGAGTACCTGCCAGATCATACCGTCTGATGTCTTAATTGTAAGTCCTGTTTTTAAATCGTTTACTGATACCATGAATGGTTCCTCCTAAAATGTCCTGTCACTCTGTTTAGAGAGTGATCAGTTCTTTTGGTGAAGACGAAAGAATTTCTCGACCTGTTTCCGTGATCAAGACGTCATCTTCAATCCGGCAACCGCCAACTTGTGGTACGTAGATACCTGGTTCGACCGTGACGATCATGCCTGGTTCAAGCTTCGTTTCCGAGCGGAATGATAAGCCAGGACCTTCATGTACCTCAAGACCGATACCATGTCCCGTTGAATGACCGAAGTACTCGCCGTATCCTGCTTCCTTAATGATATCACGCGTCAATGCGTCAGCTTCGATGCCCGTGATGCCTGGTTTTAAACCATCGACCCCTGCCAGTTGCGCCTGGAGGACCGTGTCGTAGATCTTTTGCAACTCAGCATTGATCGGTCCGACTGCGACAGTCCGGGTGATATCTGAAACATAACCGTTTAAGAGTGCTCCGAAATCAAGCGTGACGAGTTCTCCCGTCGCGATGACTTTCGAACTGGCAACACCATGTGGCAAAGCAGAACGATAGCCTGATGCAACGATCGTATCGAAAGAAGAAGACGTCGCCCCGTGCTTACGCATGAAGAATTCTAGTTCATTTGATACTTCAAGTTCCGTCCGTCCTGGTTGAATGTACGTCAAGATGTGTTGGAAGGTCGCGTCTGCGAGCTCCACCGCTTCCTTAATCATCTTAATCTCTGATGAATCCTTAATCAAGCGTAGGTTTTCAATGATTCCCGTCGTCGGAACGAGCTCAATCGATGAAGCCTGATCGTACGCTTCAAAAGCACCAAGTGTCATCGCATCCTTTTCGACGCCAACGGCACGAACTCGTGCCCCTGCCATTAACTCGCCCATCGTCTCGGGAATCGACCGTTCGATTTGAACGATTTCCATTCCTTTGACCTGATCTGCCGCTTGCTCCGTGTAACGGAAATCCGTCACGAAGTATGCTTGCTCTTCTGTTACGAGACAGGCACCGCTTGACCCTGTGAACCCTGAAATATAGCGGATGTTCTCTGCTTTCGTGACGAGTAATCCCGGAAGATCCCGTTCTTTTAATGCCGCTTGTAACGCCTCGATTCGTTGTTTCATGATTGATTTCCCCCTTATTCCGATTGTTGTAAAGCTTGGATTGCTTCTGTTGCCAGGCGATACCCGGTCATACCGAGTCCGGCGATCACACCTCTACAGACGGGCGCAATCATCGAATGATGCCGGAAGGATTCGCGTGCATGGACGTTCGATAGATGAACCTCGATGACGGGTGCTTCAATCGCAGCGATTGCATCACGTAACGCGATGCTCGTGTGTGTATAGGCTGCTGCATTGAACACGATGCCGTCCGCTCCACGTTCCTCATGAAGAACATCGATCAATCGCCCTTCCTGGTTCGATTGTTCAAACCGAAACTGAATGTTCGGAAAATAAGCGCGAAGCTCCTGTTCTAAATCGGCTAACGTCGCCGTTCCATATGTATCCGGTTCACGCGTTCCGAGTAAATTCAAGTTTGGTCCGTTTAAAATCAAGACACGCAAAAAAACACCTCCTCGAATTCTTTCTTATTGTATCATAAGCCCTTTTCCGACTCCTAAAGATTACCTCGGTTTAACGAGTCAAACATAGTTTTTTTAGCGTAAATCAAGTACACTGACGATACACCTTATTTTATGAAGACGGGATGCGTTCTATTATGAAAACGACTAATCCGCCCGTCGGTGGTCAAGCCATCGTCGAAGGCGTCATGTTCCAAAATGCGACCCATGCGGTATCCGCGATTCGTCGAAACGATGATTCGATTGAGACCTTTACACAGCAAAAACCGGTGCGACCACGAATCGCAAAAGGAAAACGGATTCCCCTTTTGCGCGGTCTCTTTGCTTTAATGGAATCTTCCGCGAATGGTGCGAGCCACATGAACTTCGCAAGTGATCGTTACGGCGTCAAACCGGGTGAGGAAGAACCGGAGGAATCGACGGCCAGTCCATTGACGAAATGGCTCGGAGTAGCTGTCGTCGGGATTCTATCGTTCTTCTTCGGTAAATTACTCTTTACGCTATTACCTGCTTTCCTTGCCTCACTGTTTGATGTATTTCCTGTCTTATCAGGGCACGTCGTTCAAAACGTCATTGAAGCGGTCATTAAATTAACCCTATTGTTCAGTTATTTGTATCTGATCTCCTTGACCCCGCTCGTCAAACGGCTCTTTCAGTACCATGGTGCCGAGCATAAGGTCATCAACTGCGTCGAGTCAGGACGTCCACTTACGGTCGAGAACGTTCGCCTCAGCAGCCGTCTCCATTATCGATGCGGATCGAGTTTCTTGATTTTCACCGTCATCGTCGGCTTTTTCGTCTACCTGATCGTTCCGACGGATCCACTTTGGTTGCGTCTCGTCTGTCGGATCGCCTTATTGCCAGTCGTCATCGGTCTGTCCTTTGAAGTCCTGCAGCTGACGAATAAAGCACAGCACATCAAAGGACTTCGCGTCATCGCCTTGCCTGGTCTATGGTTACAGTATTTAACGACAAAAGAGCCAGACGATGCGCAGATCGCGGTTGCGATTTATGCGTTTGAAGAACTTGAAAAACAGGAACATAACCTACATGAGAATGCACTGGGTTAATCGATAACAGGGGTGATATTATGATCAGACAACGCATTGGTTCTACATTTGCACTCGTCGTCTTACTGTTCGCTTTTATCGGCTTTGGATATAAACTCGTCAATAATCCAAGTAGTCTGTTTTCACAGTTATTGTTCTTCGGTATTACTGCAGGAATCATCTTCCTGCTCTTTAAGTTCCTGACTCGGAACCGAAGCGTCGGAAACGGTGCGAATGCACAATACCGTAAGTCCGTTGCCCAATCCAAAAAAATGCACGGTTCTTCGAATGCGGTGCGCCGGACGGACTTCAAGAAAAAACCGGTCAAATCCTCAAAAACACCAGCATCTAATAAAGTCCGCCCCCTTCGTGACCGTTCAAAAGCACCTCACTTGACTGTCATCGAAGGAAAAAAAGGCAAAAAGAAAAAACGTGCTTTTTAATAGCAAAAAGTACATCAAAAAGGAAGTTCGCCGCGAGTGACGAACTTCCTTTTTTCATGTGCTTCACTCCGTCTCAACCCATCCGATATACGGTAGATTACGATATTCTTCCGCGCAATCAATCCCGTACCCGACCACGAAATAGTCCGGAATCTCGAACCCGACATAATCTGCGACAAGTTCTACTTCCCGACGTGCTGGTTTATCAAGTAATGTACAGACTTTTAAAACGCCCGGTTGGTGCAACTTCATGTGATCGCATAGGAAATGGAGTGTCCGCCCCGTATCGATGATATCTTCGACGACGACGACATATTTTCCTTGCACATCGAGATCGAGATCCTTCTTCAACTGGACACGTCCGGAGGACACCGTCTTTGTCCCATAAGAAGAACACGCAACGGTATCAATTTGGACACTTCCTTTGATTTCACGCATCAAATCTGCAGCAAAGACCATCGACCCTTTTAATACGACGACGAGAACGATTTGACGTCCGGCAGCGTCTGCTTCGATCTGCTGTGCTAATTCGCGAACTTTTTCCTTCAGTTGTGATTCCGGCACTAATTTTTCTTTAATCGTGATTTCCATGACCAGGTGCGAACACCTGCCACCCCCTTCGTCCATTTTCAGGATCAGTATAGCACAAACTCTCCAAAATACGCACTTTATCATATATTTGTAATAGAACGTTCGTTTCTGAGACGTTCTTTATGAGGAAACCACTAAAAAAACAAGCCTCAATCCTCTGGATGGGCTTGTTGATACCGGTGTAATTCTTCTTTTAAACCTGGACGTTCCGCAAAAAACTGGATCATCCCGTTGATTTTATCTAACGCTTCGATACTGATGTGATGTTCGATCCCTTCAACATCTTTATAGATCAGTTCTTCATCGACACCGACGAGACGAAGAAAATCTTCAAGCAGCGCATGCCGCTCTACGAGACGTTTCCCGATTTTACGACCTTTTGGTGTCAGCATGAGCCCTCGATATTTTTCGTACACGAGGTAGGTTTCGCGATCAAGTTTTTGAACCATCTTCGTCACGGACGATGGATGGACACCTAACGACTCCGCAATGTCCGATACACGCGCATACCCTTTCCCTTCAATCAACTTATAGATTTGTTCCAAATAATCTTCCATACTCGGAGTTGGCACGACATCACCTTCCCATTTCATTCATTAGCGTTTCCAGTTCCACTCATCACTACGGTATTTCTCGGCAAGACGTTCGATTTCCTGCCACTGATCGCTCGTGAATGTCAAAGGTACGAATGATAATTCGAGTGCATCTTCGAATCCTTTCGTAAATGCTTCTCGGACCTCGTCAAACGTGACCGTGCGACCTGCTAGCTCGTTCAATGCAACGGCTTTTCCAGAGAAGCGGGATTTCATCCGTTCACGGGTCGTCTCATCTTCATACAAAAAACAGTCGAACAATTCCCCTTCGTCAACCGAGAGTGGAACCGAGCCATGCTGAAGGACGACGCCTTGATGACGAACTTGTGCGCTTCCGGCGACCTTTCGCTTACCGACAGCGAGTTCATAATACGATGCTGCATCGAAGCAAACAGCCGATTTCGGCTTCCGTAGCTCCTCTTTTTCCTCTTCCGTCAATGGAACGGAAAATTCGACAGGAATACCGAGATGATGGTAGCCTTTCCGAATTCCTTCCGTCAACATCCGGTAACTTTCGATGACCGTGCGTGGTAAACCTTCTGTATCTTCTGGGATGACGACACTGTAGGTCAACTCGTCTGCATGCAAGACAGCGCGCCCTCCTGTCATCCGACGCACGATCGGAATGCCGAGTTCTGCAATCCGCTTTCGATCGATATCACGGGTTGCCCGTTGAAAATGACCAACGCTTAATCCACGTGGTTCCCATGAATAAAAACGAAGCGTCGGTGCGACTTCTCCTCGCCCGACGAACTGGATCAATGCTTCATCAATTGCCATGTTCATTGCCGGCTCCATTGCCGGCGTCGTCAACACTTGCCACTTCCTGTTCACTCGAACACCCCCAAAACGTTTCCGTCTTAGTGTATCAAACCCTTTCTCAGTCGCGCAATCACGAGTCGATTGCCGAAATCGATTTCGTTGACTATAATGAAACAGAGGTTAAACGAACGAAGGGGTTGGAAGTCGAATATGGAAACTGGAACTATCATTACGATCGTACTTTGGGTCGCCTTGATCGCCTACATCGCTTGGCGTTTCATGCCGGTCAAAGGCATTACGAAATTGTCGCAGGAAGAATTCCGTGCGAACTACCGAAAAGCACAAATCGTTGATGTCCGTGAAACTCAGGAATTCAAGGGTGGACATATCGTCGGGGCCCGGAACATCCCGGTCAGCCAAATGAAGATGCGCTCGAAGGAACTACGGAAGGATATGCCGATTTACTTGTATTGCCAAGGAAGCATGCGTTCTTCACAGGCTGCAAAAGTCTTGAAAAAAGCAGGCTATACGAATCTGTATCAATTAAAAGGCGGATTCAAGCAGTGGTCAGGAAAAATCAAACGGAGCTAATGCTTCGTTCATCGCAAAAAGAGGATCTCTCCTTCACCGGAGAGATCCTCTTTTTCAAACTCGCTTATACGTGTACTTCTTGTTTCGGTTGATAACGTAAGACCGGCTTACGCGCAGCAAGTGTCTCGTCCATCCGCTTGACGACCGTCGTGTGTGGTGCGTTCAAGACGACATCTGGTGTCTCTTCGACCTCTTTTGCGATTTGAAGCATCGCGTCACAAAAAGCATCGAGTGTTTCTTTCGACTCGGTTTCCGTCGGTTCGATCATGATACATTCCTCGACGTTCAACGGGAAGTAGATCGTTGGTGGATGGTATCCAAAGTCAAGCAGACGTTTTGCGATATCAAGCGTCCGGACACCGAGTGCTTTTTGACGTTTCCCCGACAAGACGAATTCGTGCTTGCAATAGACGTCGTATGGCGCTTCATACGCACCTTTAAGACGAGCGAGCATATAGTTCGCATTCAAGACCGCTTCTTTCGAGACGCGAGCGAGACCTGCTCCACCCATCGTCCGAATATAGCTATAGGCACGCACGTTGATGCCGAAGTTACCGTAGAATGGTTTGACACGACCGATTGCTTCCGGACGATCGTAGTCGAGGACATAACGCTCTTCCTCTTTGCGGACGATCGGTTTCGGTAAATACGGAATCAAATCTTGTTTGACCCCTACCGGACCCGACCCTGGTCCGCCGCCACCGTGCGGTCCTGTGAACGTCTTATGCAAGTTCAAGTGGACGACGTCAAAGCCCATGTCCCCCGGACGAGCGATGCCCATGATCGCATTCGAGTTCGCACCATCGTAGTACAGTTTTCCGCCTGCCTCATGAACCGCTTTTGCGATTTCGACGATATCGGATTCGAACAATCCAAGTGTGTTCGGATTCGTCAACATGAGTGCCGCCGTATCGTCACCGACTTTTTTCTTTAAGTCTGCTAGATCAACGAGACCACGTTCATCCGACAAGACCGTCACCGTATCAAATCCAGCGACTGATGCCGATGCCGGATTCGTTCCGTGTGCCGAGTCCGGGACGAGGACTTTCGTCCGTTTAAAGTCACCGCGTGCATGGTGGTAGGCCTTAATCAGCATCAAGCCTGTCCATTCCCCGTGCGCTCCCGCTGCCGGCTGGAGCGTCACTTCATCCATTCCAGTGATGACTGCGAGTTTTTCTTGCAGATCATACATTAAACCGAGTGCCCCTTGGACACTTTCGACCGGTTGAAGCGGGTGAATGTGTGCAAACCCAGGGAGGCGTGCCATATCTTCATTGATTTTCGGGTTGTATTTCATCGTACATGACCCGAGTGGATAGAATCCAGAATCCACACCATGGTTACGATTTGAAAGGGCCGTGTAGTGACGGACGAGATCCAGTTCAGATACTTCCGGTAGCGCCACGTCTTCCTTTCGTAACATCGAAGCCGGTAACAATTCTTCGACTGCCACTTCATCGACAGTCGGTAACGGTAAGCTATAGGCGATACGACCCGGTTTCGAAATTTCAAAGATCAATGTTTGCTCATTCATGTGTGAGTCCCCCTAACGCTGTCACGAATTGATCCAACTCTTCATTCGTCCGTAATTCCGTTGCACAAACAAGCATTTCATTTTGACGTGCCGCGTCATACGATCCTAACGGCAAACCGCCGATGATCCCGCGATCGAGCAATTGTTGACTCGCACGTGTCGCGTCGATTGGTAGCGTAACGACGAATTCATTGAAGCTCGGTCCATCGTCAACGATCGTAAAGCCAGCCTGTTTCAGCTTTTGTTTTAAGGCATGTGCCGTTTGCAAGTTACGCGTTGCGAGTTCCCGGATACCCCGTTTACCGAGTGCACTCATCGCGATCGAAGCAGCGAGTGCATTCAACGCTTGGTTCGAACAGATGTTCGAAGTTGCCTTATCGCGACGAATGTGTTGTTCCCGTGCTTGTAACGTCAGAACAAAGCCGCGTTTTCCGTTCTCATCGACCGTCTGTCCAACGAGACGGCCTGGAATCTTACGCATCAACGCTTTTGTCGTCGTAAAATAACCACACGTCGGTCCACCAAAGCTTTGGGGAATTCCGAACGGTTGGCAATCTCCGATCGTAATGTCAGCGCCAAGTTTACCTGGTGCTTCTAAGATACCAAGTGCCAGTGGATTTGCAGAGACGATGAACAGTGCACCACGTGCATGGGTCGCATCAGCCAATGCTTGTAGTTCTTCGACACGACCGTAGAAGTTCGGATACTGTACGATGACACAGGCGACGTCTTCGATGGCATCGAGTTGATCGATCCGTGTGACACCTTGCTCAAACGACAGCGTCTCGACGTTTAGTCCGGGACCATTCGCATACGTCCGGACGACATCGTGCGCTTCCGGATGGACACCGTCTGAAAGAACGATCGTCTTTTTCTTCGTGTGAGCGCAAGCGAGCATCGCCGCTTCCGCTAACGCTGTAATCCCGTCATACATCGACGAGTTCGCGACGTCCATCCCTGTCAATTCACAGATCATCGATTGGAATTCAAAAATCGCTTGTAACTCCCCTTGCGAAATCTCCGGCTGATACGGTGTATAGGCCGTATAGAACTCCGAGCGCAGTAACATATGATTGACGACAGCTGGCGCATAGTGATCGTAGATGCCAGCGCCAAGGAACGACGGATATTGTTTGGTGTTCATGTTTTGGTCGGCAAGCTTCGAGAGCGTCCGAATCAAATCTGTTTCTGGAAGTGGCACACCGACTTCTTCCAATGTACCGTTATCACGGACGGATGCCGGGATATCAGCGAGTAAATCTTCAATCGACGCTGCACCGATCGTTTGTAACATCGCCTGCTCATCTTCTGCTGTCATTGGTAAATAACGAAAATCCATAGAAATATCCCCCTTATTTCGTGCGACGATAAAACGGTGTCGCTGTCCGCTTCGCTGTTAGACGTTTGCCACGTACTTCCACTTCAAATTGCTCTTGTTCCGATACTTCTGCTGGAACGAGCGCCCAAGCGATTGCTTTTCCAACGGTCGGTGGTAACGTACCCGTCGTCACGACACCAACGACTTCCCCATCATGCCAAACCGGTGCATCTTGACGTGCAATCCCTTTATCGAGTAGTTCAAGACCAATCAACCGCCGCGGTGCACCTTGTTCTTTTTGTTGTAATAAGACTTCAGAACCAACGAACGATTTGACTTGTGGTTTGACGGCAAATCCCATACCAGCTTCGATGGGTGAAATCGTCGCTGATAACTCATGTCCATAAAGCGGAAGACATGCCTCAAAACGCAATGTATCGCGTGCCCCGAGTCCGCATGGTACGACATCTTGCTGAAGCAGTGCTTGCCAGACAGCAGGTGCGTCACCGGCTGCCATGTAGAGCTCGAATCCGTCTTCTCCTGTATAACCGCTACGTGAGACGATCATCTCAACTCCCGCAACCGTTCCCCGTTGGAACTTGAAAAATCCGACCTCCGATAAGTTAAGTGACGTCATGCCGGAGAGAACTTCTTCCGCACGAGGTCCTTGGACAGCGATTTGACCGTATTGATCTGATTGATTCTCAAGTATGACGTCCCCTGTTAGATACTGACGTAGATGTTGTTCATCTTTTTCAATGTTCGAGGCATTGACGACGAGAAGATAGTCCGTTTCTGCTAAACGATAGACGAGCAAATCATCGACCGTGCCACCATCTTCTTGACATAAGACGTTATATTGCGCTTGCCCCACCGCAATCTTCGAAATGTCATTCGATAACGTGGCTTGTAAAAACGAAAGAGCATCTGGTCCGCTGACGAACAGTTCACCCATGTGCGAGACGTCGAACATACCGACGTTCTCCCTTACCGCAACGTGCTCTTCTTTAATCGAGGAAAATAAAACTGGCATTTCAAAACCTGCAAAATCCACCATCTTACCGGTTTGCGAAACCGTCTCGAATAACGGTGTTCTTTTTAATGTCGTTTGACTCATACATAATCCCCCTATTCCCGAACGTTTTTACTCTCTCTTCTCTTTAATGTTCCATTTTCAAATCCATCTTACCAATTAAAATCATAATTATCTAGTATTATTCGGAAAAAGGAACACACGAAAAAGAGAGAAAGGACCCTGTCCCTTCTCTCCTATTGTTTCATATTCTTCCCATGAAAGCCATTTCAAAATTGCTTGATTCCGGCAGTTCGCTTGATTTCTTCTTGAAGTCGTCGCCCTTCCGTAACCAACTGACTTGCTCCTTGCTTGACGCGATTTCCTTCTTCCGTAATTCGATTGATGTTTTCTTTAATTTGATCGACGCGATGGGTCGTATGATCGATGTTCGTTTGTAGTGTCTGCTGGCGAATCGTAAAGCGTTCCATCAGCTTTTTCAATTGGCGAATATCCTGAGACAGCTTCTTTTTGTATAGACTAAATCCAAAAATCACAAGTCCAATAACTGAAAATACAATAATGTTTAACGTAATCCAAATCATGACTTCTCCTCCAATACTGATTCAATCGAGTGAACCAATTCGTCGATTGATTTTGTTCCTTCGAGCCGAACAGAGGCAACTTCTGCGTATAACGGATAACGTCGCTCGAATAACCTTCTGACCTGTTGCCGTTCGATGACGAGCGGACGTTTCGGATCAGCTGCGATTCGCTCCCAGATAAGATCAAATGGTGTATCAATCCATATCACCGTTCCTGTTGTTTGCATGAACGTCCGATTTTCCTGACGCTCGATGATTCCGCCACCGGTGACGACGATTTCCAGTTGACTGTCCCTTAACAATTCGCTTTCACGTAGCCGAAACCCTGCTTCACCATATCGTTCGAAATACGAAGCTATCGTTCCGCCATACTCCCGCTCAAATCGTTCATCGAGTTCATCCACCTCATAGCGGACACGTAATCGATGTCCGACAGCTGATTTACCAGTTCCCATAAACCCTATCAAATAAACCTTATTCATTCGTGACGACCGCCTCGATTCTCTGACCATTGTCTAATCTCGCTTCCATTTTAAAGCCTTTATCAGTCACTGTACAGCTAACTTGTCCAATCGGATAATGGATGGTCTCCTCCTTCAAACAGTCTTCTTTTCCTGCCCTCACTAAAGACTCCAATTGCAATGCCTCCTGTTCCAATTGCTGATGCCGCATCGCCCCATCGATTTGTTGACAAGAAATCAGGATGACGACACCCATTCCAAGAAGTAAGAGTAATGTCTGAATCAAGATGAATCCTTCTTGCGGCAGTGAAAGGAGCGCTTGCTGCCGTTCAACTGGATCGAGAGAATTTCGGCATCCCCTGTCACCGTGTATTGTTTGACGTCGCGTGCGTATGTCAGTTCACCTCCCTGTTCTTTCTTGAGGCGTAATTGATCTTGTACGCGGACAAGACGCCATTTTTCAGCCGTCTCTCCTGGATTGACGTCCATCCCTCGAATCTCATCGTCGACTCGTTCACACATCGTACTACGCCACATCAAACGCTCAACTGTATGAAAAAACAAGGCTTCACTCATTCGATTGCTCTCTGGTGGATGGACGAGTGACGTAAGCGTCAATAGAGCCAGCAACATCAGCGGGCCGAGCCAAAGGACGAAGGACAGTTCGAGGAGGGTCATTCCGGATTCTGCTCGCAAGACATGTCGTTTCATTACACCACGCTCCTTGCTTTATGACATAGGACGCCGTTCGATTTTCGACTTGATCCGTCGCCATCTGTTCCAGTCGTCCTGTCTCTTGTTCCCACTGTATTTGTTTTGCGCGTAAATCAAGATACGGATCAAGCGCAAGCATTAAGAAGATACCGACCGCAACAATCGAAAGAATGGTTTCCAGTAAGGAAAACCCGTCTTGACGCGCGAAAGACATGCCGATCATCTCACTTTCCGAATCGCCATTTGATAATTACCAAGTAAAAATTTAATTTCATATTCAGCTGTCGCCGATCGGCACGACCAGGTCGCCGCATAAATTGAATGATAACTTTTGAAATAAATGATCCGATTGGAAGGTGGTACGACGCACGTATGTCCGGGTTGAAATGTCCGTTGCCACAACAACCGGTCATCCGCCAGGACGAGATAACCGGTTCCATCTCCTCGGAAACGAAACTGCATGAGTGCTTGATCTTGCTTCGAGTACTGCATGAGCCTTAACGTCTGAATGTCCTGTTCCATTACATTCACTTCTTGTTCGAGCGGCACCCAGTCCGGACGTTTTTCAAACAGTATCGGTAACAGGAGAACGAGCATACAAGCACAAATCGTCAGAACCGCTGTCATCTCGAACAATGTAAACCCCTGTTCACTTCGTAAGTTCGCCGGTCTTTGGATCATATGTGTAGGTCTCCTGATCACAGACGAGCGCATTCGGCTTATCAGCCGTTCCCCGGTTGATTGTCTGAAGCGATTCCGGATATTTCTTTTCTTTTGCGTAATATAGATTGACCTCTGAACGAATGACCCGGATGTTCGCCTCACAGCTGACACCTTTCGCTTGGTCCTTTCCACTTGTCATCGTTGGAATCAAGACGAGCAGTAACAATGAAATGATTAATAAGACGGCTGCCATCTCAAGTAAGGTAAACCCATCCTGTCGTTTTAAGAATTGTTTCATCAGATCGTCTCCTCTGTTTAGAATGGAAGCTGCTGAATTGCGAGTTGAATCGGATAATATAAGATGAGAAACAACGTTCCCGTCATGATCGTCAATCCGCCGTACAATATCGGTTCGATCCATAACAGCTTTTTCTCAAGCTCTTCTTCCATCGCCTCATGTAACAGCGTCGCTTGTTCGAGCAACAACGGACCAAGATCGCCACTTTCCCTTGCCAAGTGGACGATGCCGATCGTCTCGGCTTCGATGATTTCATCTTCGCCCAGTGCTTCTGCGAGAGGTTCTCCCGCCTGTTGTTTTGTGTGTAATCGCGCATACAGATGTCCTTTTTTATTCACTTGTCCTTGCTCCAGATGACGAAACGTCTCTTCAAGCGAAAATCCAGCATCAATGAACGATCCGACTTCGATCGTAAACAAGTAACTATAGTAGAGACGAATCAAACGTTGTAGCGGCTTCAGGCGTAGAATACGCGTTAATGGAACTAGACGGAAAAAGAGGTAGAAGGAGACCCCTGTTAGAATCGGCAGACTGGCGAGAATGTATTTTGCCGAAGGATGTAACAGTAGATGGAGGAAGGATGGAAGAGCCTTTGGATCCGTCATCTCGAGTAGGGAAGGAAACACATACAAGGCATAAAAGAAAAATAAGAGGAATAGACTTGCGGCAAGGACGAGCGGATACCGTACCATTTTCCAAAATTTCGAGCGCATCTCGGTTTCAAGATCGAGCAGTTTGACGATTTGACGAAGGACGAGTAGCGGTCGTTCCGTTCTTTCACCGACGAATAACAACCGTTTCAGCGTGTCCGTGAGAGCGAGTGGTTCAAGAGTCGCAGCAAAGGCTTCTCCTTTCACTAGTCGCCTCTCCATTTCATCCACCACTCCTGCAAACGGCTGACGTTCAAACCGCTTCAAGATGATTAACGTCTCTTTTGCTGAAATTCCTTTTGATAACAATCGATGATACCGTTTTAGGAATCGACTTTGATCGCGGCTTGTAAGCTTTTGACGGTACAACATACATTCTCCCCTTTCCGATCGAGATGAATGATGCGTTGACAAATTGCTAATTCAGACTCTTCGATGCCGAGACTGCGCAGACGCAGCCGCGCTTCTTCAATACTACCGGCATGTAATGTAAACACTACGACGTGACCGCTCAGCGCTGCATTAATCGTTAAACGGGCGGCTTCCTTTGTACGTACTTCACCGAACACAATCCAATCCGGATCAGCCCGTAAAATCTCTTCGAAACAGCGGGTAGCTGTAAAACCTGCTTTTTCATTTAGTTCCAGCTGTAAAACGTTCGGCACAGTACATTCAACAGGATCTTCGATTGAAATGATTCGCTTTTCCTCCATCGCACTCATCAAAGAATACATCAAGGTCGTTTTCCCGGCACCTGTCGATCCAGAAATGACGATGCAACCATGACGTTGTTGCCTGAGCCACGAGAAGTCCAGCTGATTATCCAACGTCCGCAGTGCCACCTCACGCGAGACCGTCGAGCGATAGAATCGCCAAGACATGGCATCCCCCTGGCGACTCGGTAACAAAGAGACACGCATTCCTTGTTTTCCATGAGGATACAGTCCACTTTGGGGAACCCGTTCGTTTTGCTCTTTTAAATTGGCTTCATAACGGACATGACTGACAAGTGTCCGGTACTGCGTGAGTGCCACTGCATCTTGCTCACAGAGTCCCGTTCCGGTCCGACAGACGATCCGAACATGCTCTTCACTGGGAACAAAATGCACATCCGTTGCACCAAGCGCCTCGAATCGTTCCATCAATTGTGCGGTCCATTCTCTCATCTTTCCTCACCTCCCTACCACAAGATACACAAAAAAAAGAAGCCGACCAACTCGGCTTCTTTATGATACGTGTGCAATTGTCCGATGTTTACGCTTCGCTAACGTCTCAAGACCTGGCTTATCATATCCGATAACGAGTTGTTTTCCATCAGTGATGATTGGACGGCGTAACAATTTCGGATTGTCACTCATGAGGCGTAATAACTCACTGAGTTTCATGTCTTCAATATCGATTCCAAGATCTTTAAAAGCTTGGCTGCGTGTTGCGAGCAAACTTTCAATCCCATCTGTCGATAATTTCAACAGCTCCATGAGTTCATCAACTGTTGGAGCATTTCTGAACAGATGACGTTCCTCTACATCAACATGTTCCTCTTTTAACCATGATTTCGTTTTACGACATGATGTACAACTTGGATATGTGAAAAAGACTAGTTCATTCGCCATTTTTGCTCCTCCTCTCAAAGTGTGGGGTTTCATTACAGTTACTATAGCAAGGCTTTTTGGATTTGTACACCTTTTGTACAACTATTGTACAACTTTTTTTGAAACTTCATCTTTTGTTCACAGTTATTCCTTAACAATCACTAGAACAGGATAGACGGATGATTGTTTGCTTGGTAAAATAAGTACGTATATTGACTATCTGTCGGATTTAGGGGGTTATAGGAATGGGGAGAATGTACCGCGTACTCGGTTTCTGGACTGGTATCATCGCAGTCATGGCATTTATCGGCGCATTGGGTGGCGATGCAAGCTCAAGTGAGCATACGGATTCATTTTTAGTCATGGGCTTCGTCTTCTTGGCACAAACCGTCTTTTTCGCAGCGCTTGGTTACTTGCGCTTAACTGAAAAAACGTATGTCTACATCTTTGGAGCTTACTTAACTGTATTTTTCATCGTCTTTACGTACTGGTCGAATTTCCAGATGTAATCAAAAAAAACTCGTCATCCTTCCGGATGGCGAGTTTTTTTGTCATAGGAATGGATTGGATTTCATCTCTTGACGAATCGTCGTACTTGGACCATGCCCTGGATAAACCGTGGTATCTGCCGGTAGCTCAGCGATGATGCGATCAAGCGAACGCATCAACACGTCTTGATCGCCACCATAGAGATCCGTCCGTCCTACTCCTTGCTGGAATAAGAGATCCCCCCCAAATGCAATCCGCTCTCCTTTGAAGTAGAACGTCACACTTCCCGGTGAATGCCCTGGCGTCTCAAGTACATGCATTGAAAAGCTACCGATCGTCAACCGCCCTGATTGCAACAGATGATCGGCTGGTTTCATCCGCATCGGTGGCATACCGAATTTTGCTGAACCATTCCATTCTGGATTACCGAGCCATCCTGCTTCTTCTGGATGGACATAGACCGGCGCTTCCGTAAAGCGTCGTAACATATCGACACCACCGATATGATCAAAATGCGCATGTGTCAGCAAGATCGCTTTTAAAGTTGCCCCTCGACTTTCAATTTCATCGAAAAAACGCATATCCTCTGTTCCCGGATCAATGGCGATGCATTCCTTGTCCTGAAATAGCAGATAGCCATTCTCGGATGCCATACCGGACGTGATCATTACGATTTCCATTCTGTAAAACCCCTTTTCATTAGACTCTTCTCCTACTATACACGAAATTGTCGAAACTTCCTGCAACGTCCTCTCGACTTTATCCCGCGAGTCGGATAAACTAAAAAGTGAGATTTAAGTGAAATCTTCGTGAAATTCATAACGTGATTGTTTAAGGGGGAGTACGTCATGCATTTGGATCAACCAATCGGTTGGCTTTTCTTCTTCGTCGCACTCGTCGGCGTTTGGGCCGTCGTTCGTTCACTTAAGAAACGCCAAATGTTTCCACTCGTATTCGCAGGTCTGACTGTCGTCTTGTTCGGCTGGTTCGGAATTGCGACATTGATTTACGGCGGTATTCCATCGTAATCAGCATACGCATAAAAAGAGAGGTGCCTCGTGCATCTCTCTTTTTATTTGACCGCATATGTCATGGTGACATGGTCTGAACGGTGATGGTAATCTCACTATGCACCATAGAAAGTCCTTCTTCTTCGTTTTATACCTGGAAGAAAGAAGAGAGAAGCACAAAAAAAGCGCAATCTTTCTCGTCAAGAGAAAAACTGCACTTTATCTTCAGTCTGGTGGATCTACCCATAAGTAGATCCATATCCATACTTATTTTGAAGTTTGAAGGAAGCGGAGCAGGTCACCATAGATGACTTTATCCGAAAGTCCTAGTTCCTTCTCGGATTGTTTCGTTGATTGTTTACACATCTCCGATTGTTTCTCATCCGTCACTTCTTCCCCGGTTTTCCGATCATAACACGTTTCTTGCGTATAGACCGTCTTGTCCGTTACGACTGAACCGTCACGGAACAACGCATAATCCTTATGTTGTTTCGAGAAGAGATCGGTACCGAACAGCACCTCGTTTTTGAAGTCATGTCCTAACAGATGAAGCAATGTCGGTTTGATATCGATTTGACTCGCGACATCTTCGTGTTTAACCCCTTTTGTCTGTCCTGGTAAGTGGATGACGAATGGTACACGTTGGAGTTGCGCAACGTCATACGGCGTTAACTCATCTTTCTTCATCAGTTCCGCCATTGCGGCATTATGGTTCGTCGAGATACCATAGTGGTCACCGTATAACATGAAGATCGTATCGTCCCATGTACCGTCTTTTTTCAAACCTTCGATGAATTTACCAAGTGCCATATCCTGATAAGCAAGCGCCTGTACATAATGATTCAATGTCGTCGAACTTGTTTCGAGTGGTGGAACAAGTTCATCTTCTGGTTTAGGCATCTCAAACGGATAGTGGTTCGTCAACGTGATGAACTTCGAATAGAACGGACGCGGTAAATCCTTCAACATCGGTAGTGACTGTTCGAAGAATTTATCATCGAGTAAGCCCCATTCCGTCAAATCGGCCGGATTTCCTAAATCATAGTCTGTTTCCGAGAAGAAACGATCTACGCCGAAGCTGTTGTAGACGATATCCCGGTTCCAGAATGATTTATTGTTTGCATGGAAGACGGCAGAATAATATCCATCTTCTTTCAACATTTCCGGTGTCGCACGGAACTCGTTTTCCCCATTCGTAAAGAATGCCGATCCACGACCGAGCGGATAAATCGAGTTTTCAAGAATGAACTCGGCGTCAGAAGTCTTCCCTTGACCTGTGTTGTGATAGAAGTTATCCCACGAGTGAGATTCTTTAATCAACTTGTTCAAGTTCGGTGTAATTTCCTGACCATTCGGAGCTTTTAATCCGACTGCAAACGATTGAGCCGATTCAAAGGAAACAACGATGACGTTCTTCCCTTTATATTTTCCGAACATCGCAGGATTCGGTGCAGCGTGCTTCGAATCGATGAAGTTTTGGACTTCCGATAATTCCGAACTGTCTGCAAGCGCTTTTTGCGCAGAAGTCTTCGACTGGATAAGCGCATCATACATATGGAAGTTAAATGTTCCGATATTCTTGACGAGCAATTCCCGGTCAAAGGCACGTGTGAGCAATTCCGGGCGCTCTGTCTCAGCGAGTGTCAAGTTTCCAAGGAAAACGACGACTGCTGCGACGAATGCAAGAATCGCACGTCCGCGTGATGCGACATTTTTTGACATATCCATTTTCCGTAGGAAGAACGGTAAGATGATTAAATCACCGACGATCAGTAAGTCAGCCCAGCTTAAAAGCGATCCGAGTGAAGCGGAGACCGTCTCCGCATTGGATGTTTGGAACAATACTGGCAATGTCAGATAATCATTAAAGAAGCGGAAGAAAATGATATCCGCATATAAAATGAGTGTTGCGACGAATAATGTGCCGTAAATGAACCACTTTTGGACGTTCCCCCGGAAGAAGAAACTGAACCCGAACATGAAGAGCGCTGAACTAATCGGGTTGATCAGTAAAATGAATGCTTGCGCAGAGTTCGTAATGGGAACATTAAAGAAAAGTGTATACGCTAAATACGTTTTTAACCAAATCAATAAGGTCGCAATCCAAAAGAGCTTGTGTTCTTTATAGGTACTGCGAACGCCTTGACCCATCTTTAGGCGCATTCGCGACCAGATGTTTGCGTCTTGCTGCATAAAAACCTGCCTCCTAATTTACATGTGCTTTCTGCTTTCTACTTTCAGTTCACACAACTTACATCATAATGTACATATACCCGTATCACGTGAAAATTTTACGCTTAGTTTTACAAAAATGCAACCGGAATCCGGAAGATACTTAACAATCACATATTTACTGTACGTTTGTAAACAAAAAAAAGATTCGCAAAAGCGAATCTTTCATTGAAATAGAATATCATCATTTCGACAGAAACATTTGTTTAGCAAGCCATGCACAACCGATGACACCAGCATCATTCTCCAGCTCAGCGATTTTAAACGTCGTTGAACCGAAAACACGCGGTAATGCAAAACGCTCGAATTGCGTCCGTAATGGTGCAAGCAACGTCTCTCCAGCTTTTGAGACACCGCCACCGATGACGATGATCTCCGGGTTGATGCTATTCGCGAGATTCGAAATCGCAAGACCGAGATGATACGTCACTTCTTCTACGACTTCTGTAGCGATTCGGTCTCCCTTCTCATATGCTTCAAAGACATCTTTCGCCGTCACTGCCTTAATGTCATTCAGTAACGTCTCCTGACCTTTTCGCTTCTCAAGACCTAATCGAGCGATGCCCGTCGCTGATGCGATCGTCTCGAGGCATCCTTTACGTCCGCATCCGCACATGACACCACCTTCAGGCAACATCGTGATGTGACCAATCTCGCCCGCCATACCGACCGTTCCGTGAACGATTTGACCATTCGTGATCAAGCCTCCGCCAACACCCGTTCCGAGCGTGACTGCGAGTAGTTCCGTCGCACCACTACCCGCCCCTTTCCACATTTCACCGATCGCCGCTGCGTTTGCATCATTTTCAAGGACTGCCGGTAAGCCTGTCAGCCGTTCGAACTCACCAACCAGTTCAAAATCATGCCATCCGATATTCACAGCCTTTTCGATGACGCCCGTGTTGAAATCAATGAATCCAGGTGCTCCGATACCGGCACCTACGAAGTCTTCTGGTCGCTTATTGCTTTCTTGGCATTTCTCAAAGAACGACTTTGCGATGTCGCCCGGAATTTGCGCCCCATCATTTAAAATAACGGTTTCAATTTCCCACTTTTCGACGATGATCCCTTGTAAATCCAAGATTGCCATCTTGACCGTCGTACCACCGATATCAATACCGAGTAACCATTTCATCTTTATGTCTCCCCTATTTTCGTTTAATGTCTACGTTTTCATTTTACCGAAATCCTCTTCAATGCGCAAAGGGTTGCGCACTGTTAGGGTTGATCCGTTTCAGATCGTTTTAATTCATGGCGCAAAATTAATTTTGCCGAGTCATATTGGCGCTGTTCTAAAACGCCGGCTTCATACAACTCATCGAGTTCCAGCATCATCATCGCGATATCCGATGCCCGGTCTCCTAAATAGATGAACGTCCCGTATGTCTTCAGTAACTGCTGGACATCATACAGCGTCTTCATCGATCATCGGCTCCTTTACATAGGCATTCAACAAGTCATATGTCGCTTGTAAGGACGTTTCATGCGTACGTTCATAGGAGTGACTTGATTCGATCCCCGGACCAAACAATCCATGACGGATGTCATGACCGGCGCGGACTGCTGCTGAGGCATCTGAACTGTAGAAAGGATAGATATCGACCTTGTAGGGAATGCTGTCTCGCTGGGCAAGACGCGTCAACTGATGGCGTAATTCTAAGTCGTAAGGACCTGATCCGTCCTTGGCACAAATGGAGACGGTGAATTCATCCGAATGTTGACCGTCACCTAAAGCTCCCATATCCACCGCGATGTATTCTGCAACGTCTTCTGTAAACCCAGCATTTCCACCGAATCCGACCTCTTCATAATTCGAGATTAAGATTTGGATCGTATGCGGGAGTTCACTCTTTTTCCATTCCTTGACCAGTTCAAGCAATAAAGCAACCGATGCCTTATCGTCAAGATGACGTGATTTCACGAATCCCGTTTCCGTATAATCGAATCTTGGATCAAACGTGACGATATCCCCTACTTCAATGCCCGCGACTCGTGTTTCTTCTGCTGTCGTTGAACGGATATCCAGTCGGACTTCAATATTTTCACTAGAACGTTCAGTCGAATTCGTCTCCCGTGATGTATGGACACTCGAATGATGGAAGACGATCGTACCGGAGACCGTCTGCCCGTCCATCTTATGGATCAAACAATTTTCCCCTTCGATTGCTGTCCAGGCATATCCCCCCAGCTGAGATAACCGTAAACGACCGGTCGGCAGAATTTCCTTGACCATTGCACCGAGCGTATCGACATGTGCCGTCAACAAACGCGTTCGTTCCGAAACGCCCGGTATCGTCGCAAGGATTGCACCTTTCTCAAGCTTTCGGTAACTGATTCCATCTGCCTGCAACCGATTCTCTACATATGTAATCGCTTCTTTCGTTGATCCTGTCGGACTTGGAATCGAGACAAGTTCTTCAATCGTACGTATGACTTCTTTCATGATTCATTCGCTCCCTTTCAGTCGGACTGCATCGTTGCTTCCGCATTTCCTTCATGATAACAAACAATCTCACTCATTCGATACTGATATATTCGTCCAGGTATACGAAAAAGCTGTAGTATGCCCACACTACAGCTTTTTCGTATTCCGGGTTAGACGTACTTCTTCATCCAAATGTCATCTCGATACGTACCATCTTCCAGTTTTACGGAATCTGGATCTTCTGCATAGACTTCGAATCCAAGAGACTCATAGAGACTTTGAGCAGCTTCATTTCCTGACAAGACAGCAAGGATGACTTGTTCGACATCTGGTATTTTTTTCGCTTCATCGATCAAGGCCTCCATCAAGGCACGACCCGTTCCTCCCCGGTATTCAGGCGAGACATATACACCGGAAATCATCGCTTTGTGTGATTCACGTGAAAGTTCATATGGCTTCACTTGACCGAAACCGAATAAGGTATCCCCATCGAATATACCTAGCCAGATTTCATCAGAATCAGGTTCCCCTTCAAGTCCTTCCTGCACCTCACGTAACGGCGTCTGCTGTTCGTCATCAAACGAATGTCCAAAAGCATCCGGATGATTTTTTAGTCCCTCAAGGCGTAGATTCCAGTATTGTTCTGCATCCTCTTTAGTTAATTTTCGAAAAGTATACATGACTGTCGGTTCTCTCCTTTTTGGGTTTCATGTCGTACTAAAAACACGTAAAAATGCTCCTACCTTTCTACTTAACCTTTTTCTAGTAAAATAAAACCTGGATTTTTTCTTTTTCGTTTTCTTACTAACTCTCAAGTAACCGTAAGACGAGATGTATGCAATGGGTACCTGTTCTTTTTATTAGGTATGTATGATTTCAAGCAAAAAACACCCGACCGATGCATATGAACATCGATTGAGTGTTATCGTGTTACACTGCTTTACCGTCCTTGCAGGACAGGTTCTAACGTTTGACGTAGAACATCAGCTGAATGATGGAATTTTTTTAGTTCTTCTTCCGTCAAGGAGACTTCAATGATTTCACGGACGCCTTGCCGATTGATGATGGCGGGAACTCCGATATGAATACCTGATATGCCGTATTGACCATCGACATGGGCTCCGACGGTCAAGAGACAATTTTCATTTCCGAGAATCGCGCGGACGATTCGAACGAGACCGAGACCGATTGCATAATAGGTTGCACCTTTACGCTCAATGATATGGTAGGCCGCATCACGGACGTTGATATAGATTTGATCAAGGTCTGCCTGTGAATACCGATCATCCTCTGCAAGCAGCTCATCGATCGTCTTTCCGTAAATCCGACTGTTGCTCCAGGCTGCGAACTCGGTATCTCCGTGTTCCCCAAGAATATAGGCATGAGCGTTACGCGAATCGATATGAAAGTATTCTCCGAGCATTTGACGCAGGCGGGCTGTATCCAGAACCGTTCCTGAGCCGAAGACCCGCGACTTTGACAAACCCGAATACTTCCATGCTAAGTGCGCCATGATATCAACTGGATTGGACGCTACGACGATGATTCCATCAAAACCGGACTCCATGATTTGACGAATCATTTCCTTCATGATCAACGCATTCTTTGCAACAAGATCGAGTCTAGTCTCACCCGGCTTTTGCGGGGCTCCCGCCGTAATGACGACGACTTCCGCTTCGCGGCAGTCCGCGTAATCCCCTGCCCAGATGCGCATCGGCGAAGAACTGAACGGGGTTCCGTGGTTTAAATCCATCGCTTCCCCTTCTGCCTTCGCCTTGTTGACATCAATGATGACAAGTTCTTCGCATAAACCAGCCGTCGACATTTGGTATGCAAAACTTGAACCGACTGCTCCTGCTCCTATTAATGCTACACGTGTCACTTTCGCATGTAATTCCATTCGTTATGTCCACCCTTTCATTCGCCATCAGAGTTTGTTAACTACCTCACAATCAAATTGTAACACCTTCTACAAACTTTGGTATATGTGAAATTAATCACATTTGTCCATTTTGTGACATTGATATCCTAACATAAGGAATCATATGCTCTTGATTTCCACTCACCAGAATCGAACGAAGATAAACCCGATCCCACCTGCAAGCCCGCTCGTCAAAAAATTGACAGCGTCATTACCAAGAATGCGAATCCCGGAAACGTAAGAGGTCGGTGTTTGATGATGGATCCGCTTTTCCGTCAGTTCACCACAAATCGAACAGCGGTACACGCGTTGCCAGGTGGCTCCAAAAATCGTATCGAACAGACTGCCTAAGACACCGATTGACGTGATGAGAACCGCCATCGGTATCGGTAGCGAAAAAATGAGCGATGCGGTACATGCAATAAAGGCAGCTCCTGCTATCGTTCCAATCGTACCAATGACAGACATCGCTCCGCTCGTCCCGGCCGGTACACGCCGAAAGGTTTTCAATGACCATGGATCCCGTTTAGAAAGTGGTCCGATTTCCGAAGCCCATGTATCGGCATTCGACGCTGCGATGACAAATAGAAAGAGCAATTGATAGGAAGCTTCCTGCGTCATGGTGTATGCAAGTGCAGCGAAAAGTGCCACTCCACCATTTGCAAGCACTTGCCAGCCATCACGTGCACCGTCTTTTTCAACGATCGTGTCGACGACTTGTTTTTTCGAACGTCCGACTTTCGATAATAGACTCGAACTACCGAAAAAGAGTAGGAGTACTGCCAACCCTTGCCAACCAAAACCGACTGAAACACCACTGCCGACTACAAGTGTCAGGACAGCTCCACTCATTGTCAACAAACGAAATCGATAACCGGTCAGCGCGAGTACGAGGCAAAACAAGATCGTGATCTTTAACATCGGATGACCTCTTGATCCGTGACAATCAGGTCGACCGGAATATCGAAAGCTTCCACATCAAAATCCGAAAGAAGCTGCTCAGAAAAAGCAATCGATAGTTTGCATCCGCTGTATGTCATCAGTGCCCGATCGTAATAGCCACCCCCCCATCCTAGTCGATAGCCATCCCGTCGATACGCACGTCCCGGAACGAGACACAGTTCCGCTTGATCCAGCGAGACGCGACGTGCCGAATCGATCGGTTCAGCAATCCCCATCTGATTATGCTGTAATACATCTTCCGGTTTATGTTCGTAAAAAACCATCTCTTCTCCCGTTACTTTCGGTATCAAGACCGTCTTATCCTCTTGCCATGCGCGTTCAATCAGCATTCTCGTATCACATTCATTTCGAAACGCTAACGTGATTGCGACACAGGTCGCTTGTTGCCATTCAGGTAATAATACGACATGTTCATGTATCAATCGTTCTTTTTCAGCCCGATTCTCCATTCGATCGAGCCGGTCTTTGATTCGACGGCGTGCTTCCTGTTTGTCCATGACTGACTTCCTTTCCACAAAAAAAGCCATCACACGAAGTGACGGCTTCCATCTCAATTATTTCACTTCACGGTGAAGTGTGTGCTTACGGAGACGTGGGTTGTATTTCTTCAACTCAAGACGCTCTGGGTTGTTACGCTTGTTCTTTTTAGTGATATAAGTACGGTCACCAGTTTCAGTGCAAGCTAATGTAATTTTAACGCGCATGGGATTCCCTCCTATCTAGCTCTCGATGTATCAAGTGATTTTGCTTTACATAAGGTTAAGCATACTCAAGTATCGTACCAAGAAAGGAAGGGAATTGCAACTGTTCATCCGTTCTTTTTCGGATTCGTCACGTGTTGGTATGGTTTTTCAAGGTTCTCTTCAAAACGAAGGGGTTTCTTTTCGACGTGATACTCCTGTTCCACCCCATGGCGTGACTCTTCACGCTCTAAATAAATGACACTCGATTGACGGAGAGCATCTCCTTCTAGTCGTTTTAAGGCAACGACGAGACCTCCTGAACGATCAGGCGAGCGTTCGCTTTCGACATCGTAGACATTACTGACGAGTGGTAACTCTTTGATTTTCGCAATCGACTGCGCAGCTGACGCCGTCTCCATATTGAAGTTATGGAGGACTCGGAAATCAACGATTTTACACAAAGCTTGCGCTTGACGTAAGAAAGCCAGGTTTAACGCTGCCAGCTGATTGTACGTCTGAACGAGTGGTAAGCCCGTCACTTGGACACCGTAAATGTGTACACCGTCTTCTAGACGGTACGCTTCCGGATGTTCCGTAATGACATACACATTCTCTCCCACCGCTGCCAGTCGTTTCGCAACATCTTTTGCCGGACGATGTGATTGCTCATAATCCCGTACGAACAATAAGATTCCGTCCGTATTCCATGACGTATCGCGTTTAACAGCGACGTAATAATCATGTGCCGTCAGGAAAACATCTGGTTCGATGTCTTCGTCCTGCAGAAACGGATAGTGCTCGTATCTTCTTTCCAACCAATCGAGCGTCAGTTCTTTGGCATCGAGGCGCCGTTCCGTCTCTTCAAACCGTAACACGTGTTCCCGGAATCGGTTTGCCGCATACTGAGCGGTCGTCTGTCCGTCTAAAATGAACGGCCAGTCGCTTGAAACAGCAAGCAGGTATTCTCGAATGAGTTGACGCTTCGCTTTGACAGTCAAGGCATCTTGATGACGGTTTCGTGCCACGACGCCTGCTAGTCTCTTCTCAAGCTGATGGAGATGACGAATCATCCAGTCATTGCGTTCATTGATCCAGACTTCCGCATAACCCTTACGCCCCCACGTCCCCATCGCGACATGCGCGGTGTCGATGTCCTGGAAGTGACGTTCGAGGAACATCGCCGGTGAAATCGACTCAATTCCTTGATCTTCTAAACGTTCCATCGCTTTACCGAGGAAGTCGGGACCTTCAAACCACCAGTGACCGAACAATTCGGCATCGAATGGTGCGGTGACAAGGAACGGTGGGAAGTCTTGTCCTTGATGTGCGTCCAGATGCTCGCCGAGTGCTTGTGCGAAGTCTGCTGCGTGCTCACTTGTCCGTTGCCATGCCCAGTCACGAACGTAGTAGTCTTTTTGATCCGATTCCCCGGTTACACGATGCAGCTTTAGTCCCGTATCATATCGCAAGCCTTCCGGATGCATGAACTCAGCGATTTGATCCCATTCCCGGTCATACGCAAGATCCCGGTAAAACTCGCGGTAATCCGGATGACCCGGATATCCGATGACGGAACTCCAAATCTTTCCGGAAATGATTTGATCACGCGGGAAGAGTGCCACACCATGCGGCGAATAGACAGGTGCTCCGATTCCGTGTTTCGGTGACGGATCCGCATTTAAAATCGAGTGTTCGTCAACGAATGTATAACGAATGCCCTCTTCGTACAAAATACGGTCAAGTCCTGGCGTATACGCACATTCCGGCATCCAAAGACCAGTTGGACGGAATCCGTAATGACGTTCAAAACAGTTCAATCCTGTCTGAATTTCAGAACGTGCCGCTTGTTCGGACAACATATGCGGACTGAATCCGTGCGTCGCCGTACACGTAATCAAATCGAGATAACCTTGCTCCTTGTAATGACGGAACGCCCGGTTTAAATCCTTTTCCCAGTGGAGGAACGTATTCAATAGGTCTTGATAACGGTCTTGATAGAACAAAAGGGCATCTCGCTCCTTTTGATCAAGCTCTCGCTCCAGTTCCTGACGGATTAAACGCAATGTATCCTCGATATGCTCGATATACCGCTCTTGAATCAGTGGATCGGCAAGCATCTCGATGACGGGCGGTGAAATACTGACTGTCCAACCGAGCGGTCGTGACAAGCGATCGACTTCCCATAATAACGGGATGTACGTTTCTGAAATCGCTTCATACATCCACCGTTCCTCAAGACGATGTGCCTCTTCATGACGGATATATGGTAAGTGTGCATGTAAGACGAGTGAAAAATATCCTTTACGCATGGCTTCTCTTCCTTTCCCTCTCTCTAATTCTATTACCGGACGCGATCGAAATAGGAATACGGGCGTAAGACTTCGACCCATTCCGGCTGTTCGACCTCTCCGTATTGCCAATGGTGGACGACTTCAGCGAATCGGCCATCCGCGACCGGTTCGTCGCGCGGCGTTTCGACTGGTTTTGACCGCAGTACTGGAACGAAGTCCCCATCAATCGTTTGAATGCCCCATTCGATGATGTATGTAGTATTTGGGGTAACCGGTCGAACGAACCACGCATTCGTCATTTCCGGTAATTCGAATTGATACGTTCGATTCGCTTGTCCCTGTTCATAATCGACAAGTGTGACATCGATGATCCGCAATTCTTTACGGAATGAATCAAATGCCGTATGGTAGTGGGTCTCAAGCAACTGTTTCGACAGTTCTGATAATTCCCAATAGACATACAGTGCAGTCGGCGATTGAACGATCGCATGCAAAATATCATCTTCATAATGCGTTGCCATTCCGAAGGCATCCCGCTCTAAAGACGGCATGACATGAACAGCAGGTACGACATCAAGATCCGCTGATCCCCGTTTTTTTGTCTGCTTTACCGTTTTAGGTTTCACTTTCGGGACCGCTGTAGAGGATTGTCCCGCGAGAGACTTCCGGTATTTCGTCCATGCATATTTGACTTTTCCTTCAGTCGTATCCAATTGAGCTGCGATTTGTTTTGTTGTCAGCCCTTGTTCCTTCATTTTAATGATTTGCTCAAGCATTCCCAATCACCTCTCTGTCATTATTCACTTCTTTCCTATTCTACAAACGTGTTTCGAATCCCTTTACAAAAAAAGTAGGCAGAGGAAATTCCTCCGCCTACTTGGTTCAACCGTTTAAATCATAGTGTTTTCCTTTTTCGAGATAAATCAGATGCTCACCGACGTTCGTCAAGTGGTCACCCATCCGTTCGATATAACGGCAAATATTCGTAAACTGCATGACTTCATCCACGACGATCGGTTGTAGCGACATATGACGCATGTACTGTCGCAGTGCCTTGTATGTCGTTTCATCAATGATGTTATCGAGGTCAGACAATGCTTTTGCCTTTTCGACATCTCCGTCACGATAGGCGACGATTGCCGTTTCCGTCATATCGAGTAAGGTCTCGAACGCCTCTTTGAGTAATGAGATATCAATGACATAGGGGAATGTCTCGACACGCAGGACTGCTTTCGAAATATTCCCTGCATAATCCGCAATCCGTTCAAGATCGGAAGCGATCTTCATCGCCGTGACGATACGACGCAAATCCGTCGCAACCGGCTGTTGTTTTGCAATCAACAGGATGGCATCATCATTGATTTCGAGTTCGAGATCATCGAGTTCATTATCATTTTCGATGACACCGCGCGCGATGTCTTGATCATACTTTTCAAGTGCTTCTGCTGTTGTTGCGATTTGTTGCATCGTCTTACGTGCCAGTAAAAAGACCTTTTGGTCGAGTATTGCAAGATTTTCTCCAAAAATCGTACGGTTCGCTGCCATTCGTCTCGTCTCCCCTTCTTATCCGAATCGTCCTGAAATGTAATCTTCTGTCCGCTTGTCACTTGGATTTCCGAAGATCCGGTCTGTCTGATCGAACTCGACGACTTCACCGTTTAAGAAGAACGCTGTTTTGTCAGATACACGAGCTGCTTGCTGCATGTTGTGCGTCACGATGATGATCGAGTAATCTGATTTCAATTCTTGGACGAGTTCTTCTACTTTTAATGTAGAAATCGGGTCAAGTGCCGATGTCGGTTCATCCATCAAGATGACGTCCGGCTCGATTGCAAGACAACGGGCGATACATAAACGTTGCTGCTGACCACCAGAGAGTCCATACGCATTTTCATTCAAGCGATCTTTGACTTCATCCCAGATAGCTGCCCGTCGAAGACTGCGCTCAACAATCTCATCAAGGATTTTTTTGTTTTTGACGCCGTGGACACGTGGACCATACGCGATATTGTCATAAATCGATTTCGGAAACGGATTCGGTTGCTGGAAGACCATTCCGACAGACGTCCGAAGCTCCTCTACACCGTAATCCTTATCAAAGATATTGCGTCCGTGATAATCGATTGCACCGTTCGTCCGTACGATCGGAACAAGTTCCACCATTCGATTCAATGTTTTGATGAATGTGGATTTTCCGCATCCAGACGGTCCAATGATTGCTGTGACCTCATTTTTCTTAATATCTAAGTTAATATCTTTTAATGCGTGATCGTCGCCGTACCATAGGTTTAAGTCTTTGACGTTATAAACGCTCTCTTGTGCTGCAACTGGCTGGTTCATACGCTCCGTCCCTTCTGTGACGACTGATTTCATATTCAGCTTCGTATCCATCATCTGTCTTCCTCCTTCAAGAAAACCCTTCTATCGATCAAGTTCATGTTAGTAACGTTTTGAGAAACGGTTTCGGATCCAGATGGCAATGGAGTTCATCGCAAGTAGGATGACCATCAAGATGATGATTCCTGCAGCTGCAAGACCTTGGAAGTCCGCTTGCGGGCGACTCGTCCAGTTGTAAATCTGAATCGGCAAAGCAGTAAACGAAGAGAAAATCCCTTCTGGTGCACGGGCGATGAAAATCGCGGCCCCGACCATGATCAGTGGTGCTGTTTCACCAATCGCACGTGATACGGCAAGGATGATTCCTGTGATGATCCCCGGCAATGAAGCAGGTAACACGACTTTAAACGTCGTCTGCCACTTCGAAGCCCCGAGTGCAAGTGACGCGTGGCGCATCGCTTGCGGAACAGCACGAATCGCCTCTTGCGACGAGACGATGACGACCGGAAGACTCATCAAGGCAAGCGTTAAGGCACCTGCAATCAATGTCGAACCGAATCCCATGTTTCGAACGAAGAACGTCAATCCAAGTAAACCGAAGACAATTGACGGTACACCGGCAAGGTTCGAGATATTAATCTCGATGAACGAAGTCATCCGGCTTTTCTTCGCATACTCTTCTAAATAAATCGCAGCTCCGACACCGATGATGAAAATCATCGGGATGATCAAGAGCATCAAATAGATGGATCCCATCAACGCCGGATAGATTCCAGCACGTTCAGCACGACGCGAAGGTGCATTTTGTAGGAAATCAAGAGATAACCAAGACGCACCATCCCGGATGACGCCATAGAGAAGAATACCTAGTACGACAAGACCGAAAAATAGTCCGACGAGAAAGATGCCTTTCGTAACGTTGTTGACGACAAGTCGTTGGCTAATCGATTTCTTCACCGCGACTGGATCGATGAATTTTTTCGTAACGGGTTGTTTTTCTGGTAAGGCCATCTTAGTACTCCTCTCTGAAGCGACGTGTAATCCAGTTCGCTAGTAGGTTCATTAGTAATGTGAATACGAACAGTAACGTACCAACTGCGTAGATACTGTAGTATTCGACTGTTCCAAATCCGGCATCTCCAAGTGCTACTTGAACGATGTACGCAGTCATCGTCTGGACAGGCTCAAGTGGATTGATTGCGGCTGTCGGATTCGAACCACCTGCAATCGTAACGATCATCGTCTCACCAATCGCACGTGAAATACCTAAAACGATGGATGCGATGATCCCTGATAAAGCAGCAGGTACGACAACTTTTACAGCAACTTCAAGACGTGTCGATCCAAGTGCAAGGGCGCCGTCACGAATCTTTTTCGGTACAGAACTCATTGCATCCTCAGAAATCGAAGCAATCATCGGAATGATCATGATCCCGACAACGATCCCCGGACTTAAGGCGTTATAAATTTGGAGACCTGGAATCACTTTATCAAGGATTGGAGTAACGAACGTCAACGCAAAGAATCCGAAAACGATCGTCGGCACTCCAGCTAATACTTCTAAAATTGGTTTTAAAATACGACGTGCGCGGTCTGACGCATACTCACTTAAATAAATCGCAGACGTGAGGCCAATCGGCACGGCAACTAGCATCGCAATCACGGTAATCTCAAGTGTACCGACGACAAGCGGCCAAATCCCGTACTCTGGTTGCGAGTTCAGTGGATACCAGCTCGTGCTGCCGAAGAATTCCTTGAACGGCACGACTTCAAAGAAGTGCTCTGTTTCGATGACTAACGTGAGAATGATGCCGATGGTCGTAACGACCGAGACAAACGCACAGAGAAATAAGACGATCGGCATGATGCGTTCCATGACGTTTTTCGTACTGAATTTTTGCTGTCGGTTCTGTTGAATCAGCTCGCGAACCGATTTGTTTGGTGTTGAATTCATCCTTCTTCGCTCCCTACTCCTTCTTGACATGAGAACGGGACCCAACCGGTATAGACTTCCCCGGTTGGGCCATCCTCATGACTCGATGATTATTTCATTGCATCTTCGATTGCTTTAGCGTTCTCATCATAGCGATCTTGCGGCATTTTGATATAGCCGACTTCTTCCGAGAGTTCACCTGCGTTTTCGTTAGCGAACTTCACGAAATCTGCTACTTGTTTTTTATCATTCAATGATTTGTTGTTGACGTACGTGTAGATTTCACGTGACAACGGATAAGACAGATCTTTGATTGTTTCAGGTTTTGGATCGACTGCGTCTTTTCCATCAGCTGAAACTGGGACTTCTTTCAACTTATCTTTGTTTTCAGCGTAGTACGCATAACCGAAGTAGCCGATTGCCCCTTTTGTTCCTTCGACGCCTTTAACGAGGACGTTGTCATCTTCAGACAATTGAACGTCTTTACGCATGTCTTTTTTCTCAAGTACTTTTTCTGAGAAGAAATCGAACGTACCTGAATCTTTACCAGGGCTGTAGAATTTCAATGGTTCAGCTGGGTAAGATGAATCGACATCTTTCCAAGTCTTGACGTTTGGATCTAGCCAGATCTTTTCAAGTTGATCAAGTGAAAGTTCTTTGACCCAAGTGTTTTCCTTGCTGACTACGACAGTCAAACCATCATATGCGAGTGCTAATTTTGTGTATTCGATGTTATTTTTCTTTGCTTCAGCTGCTTCTTCTTCTTTGATTTCACGTGAGGCATTCGAGAGATCCGTTTCACCGACGACGAAGCGTTTGAATCCGCCACCTGTTCCAGAAACACCTACTGTGACATCGACATCTGGTTGTTCAGCTGAATATTCCTCACCGACAGCTTCCATGATCGGGAAGACTGTAGAAGAACCGTCGATTGCGATTTTTCCTTTTAAATCAGATGAACTAGCAGAACCGCCTTTATCGTTACCACATGCCGCTCCGACTACCGCGATTGATGCTACCGTTGTGATTAATGCTGTTTTTTTCATCCAAGACATGATTAATTTTCCTCCTCGAAATTATGTCGCTGACGATGCTACGACTTTTTATCCGTTTTCCTTACAAGACTTATACTACGGATGAACTATTAAAACGAAATGAATCCAACGTAAAAGAATTGTAAAGGCGTGTTTTTTGGTGTTTACAATTCGAAATCCATTAGAAAAAAAGGTCAATACAAACAAAAAAAACGAGAGTGATGGCTCACTCTCGCTTGATAACTAGTTAATTTGGCTTAGTCTGCCACGGTACATCCTTGACATTGAAGTATGCTTTGACCAGGTCATGACCGATTTTCGAGTTGACCGTTTCTTGTTCCATATAAGGAAGGAAGACAGCCCAAGCAATCTCCGGATTATCATACGGTGCCCAGCCGACAAGATTCGAGTTCAACGAACGAATCGGTTGACCGCTACCATCACGCAAAGCGATTCCATCATCACCGTATACGCTGACCTGCGCTGTACCTGTCTTCGCTGCTGCGTCAATTCCCGTTTGGGCGATGACTTTCGCAGTCCCGCGCTCACCTTTGACGACGCGGTGAAGACCTTCTCTTACATGATCAATGTTTTCTTGGCTGACTTCAATCCGGTTCAAATAATTCGTCTTAAAACTGTAATCGACTTTTTTCGTTTCTTTTTCAATCGAGTTCGAGGCCAGTACCTCTTTTAAGAAGTGGGGCTGTACGCGATAGCCACCGTTCGCAAGCGTTGAAATATACTGCGCGACCTGAAGTGGTGTAAATGCATCATACTGACCGATGACTCGGTCCATCAGCAACGTAACACGGTCCGGTGTCCCTTGAACCCCTTTTGCTTCATACGGCAAATCGATTCCAGTCGTCACACCTAGACCAAATTGGCTGTAATAGTTTTGCATGATTGCCGCTGCGGCATCAACGCTCGCCCCGGCAATCCCGTTACTCGGATACTTCGCCATCCGCATCGCGATGTTGAACATGTAGACGTTCGATGAACGCTCAAGCGCCGTTAAATCCGTGATGGGACCCATGTTAACATATGATGCTTTTTTTGTGCCTCCGATCGTGATTGGTGCATCATTGATGACTTCGTTTTGGCGAATGACACCTTCCTGCAGTCCCATCGCGACCGTCGCCCCTTTGATCGTCGAACCGATCTGAAGGGAGGTCAAGACGTTATTGATTGCCACATCCGTGAACTTCCCAGTCGAAGGATCAAGTTTTTGACCTGACATCGCTAAGATTTCACCTGTTTGCGGATTCATGACGACGGCATATCCTTCTTTTAAATAACGACTACCCATGCCGCGCCCCATCTTGATGGCTTGCTGCATGATTTGGTCAACTTGTTTATTATATTCTGCATCAACAGTCAACACGAGATCCTTACCGGACTCGCCTTCTTCCCGCTTCGGATCACCGACCGGCTCTCCGTTAAACGTCTCATAGACATCGTAAGCTGGTTTTCCGCGTAAGAGGTCTTCATACTGTTGTTCAAGGAACGACGTCCCGACGCGGTCATTCAAACTGTATCCTTTTGCTTTGAACTCAGCTTGTTGCTCTGCCGGAATCTTCGAATATTTACCGAAGATGTTCCGCAACGTTCCTTCATATGGATATGAACGCTCATAGAAAGGTTCAACCGATACCCCTTTTAAATCTTCGAGGTTCTCATCAATGATCGCCATCTCTTTTGCCGATGCTCCTAGTTTAACCAACTGTGGATCTAGGGCATACCCGACTTCCATGTTGTGTTTGATGGCGATGACTTCCATCGTTTGATCATCATAATCGATATCCTCTTTTGTGATGGCATCTAAACGAATTTGATCTTGCTCTGGAATCGAGAGCTTACTTTGTTCTTCTGCTGAAGGATACTTCTTTTTAACGGCTGCTTGGTAACGACGATCAGACTCCTTCGTATTCGTTGCTACCCAGAAGTCTTTCACATCTCGTTCCGTAACCTTCCAGTCTTTTTTCGGCAAATCAATGATTGCCGCAAGACGTTGCGCAATTTCAATCCGCTCATCGACTTTCGTCGTCTGTGCGCGACGATAGACGATTGAGTATTTAGAAATCGTATCGACAAGAAGACGACCGTCCCGGTCATACATCTTCCCGCGTGGTACTTCATATTTCGATGCGATCATTTCTGTTTTTTGGACTTCCCGCGAAATTTTCTCACCATTGACGATTTGGACGACTCCTAGACGGAAAATCAAAATCGCAAACAATAAAAAAACGACGAAGAACATTAAATTCAGACGAAGCGGCAAGTGATTACGCCGTCTTCCTCGTACGGTAATTCGTTTAGCCATGGCGTACTCCCCTATCGTTCAAAAGTCATCTTGTTTCATTATATAGAAGGAAACTTTCCATAACAACCTATCCCATCATTTTCCGCATTAAAAAAAGCGTATCGTTCACAATTGAACGATACGCTCGTTTTCACATTACTTCGCGTCAGCATAAAGCTTCGCTACATGATCCCAATCTACAACGTTGAAGAATGCGTTGATGTAGTCAGGACGACGGTTTTGATAGTTGAGGTAGTATGCGTGTTCCCAAACATCAAGACCGAGGATCGGCGTTTTGCCTTCCATGACCGGTGTATCTTGGTTTGGTGTCGAAACGACTGCCAATTTGCCACCGTCAACGATTAACCAAGCCCAACCTGAACCAAAACGAGTTGTTGCTGCTTTTGCAAACGCATCTTTGAAGGCATCGAATGAACCGAATGCTTCGTCAATTGCAGTTGCAAGTTCTCCTGTTGGAGTAGCGCCGTCATTCTTCTTCAACAATTTCCAGAAGAATGAGTGGTTCCAGTGACCGCCACCGTTGTTACGGACTGCAGTTTGAATGTTTGCCGGGAGAGCATCCAAGTTTTGAAGAAGTTCTTCAAGTGACTTTCCTTCATGTTCTGTACCCTCAAGCGCCGCATTCACGTTCGTGACATACGTGTTGTGGTGTTTCGTGTGGTGAATCTCCATCGTACGAGCATCGATATGTGGCTCAAGCGCATCATAAGCGTAGCCGAGTTCTGGTAATTCAAATTTTGACATGTTCATGTCCCCCTTTGTGCTATTTTCATAACTTCAATACTCTTTAAGACTAGCAAAAGAACCTGTGTTGACGCAAGTCAAGACCCTCGGTTTCACTCGACTTCTCGTGGGGCAAAAACGGAAACCCCGCCGCCGGGAACCGGGAAGACTCCGAATCCTTCTTCATCGATCACGACCGGGTGATCCTGATGGTTCGTATAGTCGTACCATTCTTGACCCGCACGCTCTTCGCCTACGAACATCCGTTTTTCACACATATCAGCATTCGATAGCAAGACGGCACAGCCAGAGTTCTCGATTTCGTCAACACCTCGACGAACCCAACCGACACAATGTGGATCATCAAGATAATCTTCTTGGTCACCGTATGCTTTATGATAGCGTGCATACAATAAAGCATCGATCATCTCTTTTTTCCCTTCGACCGGCTCCGGTCCTTGTACCCCATAATAATCGCCATAGAAGACACATGGATAACCATCTTTCCGGAGTAAAATCGATGCATAAGCGTGCTGTTTGAACCAGTCATCCACCCATGATTCAAGTGATTCCCCGGGTTGTGAATCATGATTGTCGACGAACGTGACGGCGTTCGTCGGGTGTGATTCAACCAGTGTATCCGCAAACAATGTCGTCAAATCAAATTCCTGCCCCTGTTTTGAAGCTTCATGGAACTTATAATGAAGCGGTACGTCAAATAAATCGATCGTATAGTCGACACTATCAAGGAAGTGCCGGCAATCGTCGAGGTCCGATTTCCAAAACTCACCAACCATGTAAAAATCGTCTTCACTCGCTTCAATCATTGATTTCGCAAATTCACGGACGAATTCATAGTTGATGTGTTTGATGGCATCGAGTCGGAACCCTTGGCAGTCAATCGTCTCTTTGAACCAGTGTCCCCAGCGGATCATTTCTTCACGTACTTCAGGATGGTTATAGTCGATGTTCGCAAACATCAAATAATCATAGTTTCCGAATTCATCATCAACTTGATCATTCCAATCTTTATTTTTACCCGATATTTTGAAAACGCCTGTTTTTTCCTCACGCGCATCAAAGTCCGTTCCATTGAAAAATTCGTGTGTCCAGACGAAATCCGAATACTTCCCGTTACGACCTGGGAAGGTGAATTTCGTCCAGGAATCGATTTCAAACTCTTCTGAAATTTCTTTTGAACGATCTTCCGGATGGACTTCAACGACCTTGATTGTCTCAAGTTCATCGGCTGCTGCTTTATGATTCATGACGACGTCCGCATAGACGGCGATTTCGTTCTCACGAGCGACTTGAATCGCTTCGACGAGTTCGTCCTTCGTGCCGTATTTCGTACGGACCGTTCCCTTTTGATCAAATTCACCTAAATCATACACGTCATAGATGCCATATCCTGTATCTTCATCTGATTGACCTTTTGACGCCGGTGGAATCCACACGGACGTGATGCCGGCAGCACGTAATTCAGGCGCCCGCTCTTTCAAGCGTTGCCAGTGCTTCCCATCATTCTCTACATGCCACTCAAAAAACTGCATCATCGTATGGTTACGTTCCATCTCTCTTCGCTCTCCCTTAGTTACTATAGTATGAATATTATTACAATATCTTTACTATTCCCCGGAGTAACAAAAAAATAAACGCTCCCCGTCTATTAACGAGAAGCGTTCTACTGAATGGACCCTGCAGGGCTCGAACCTGCGACCGGACGGTTATGAGCCGTCAGCTCTAACCAGCTGAGCTAAGGGTCCTTAAGTAAAATAGTAGCGGCGGAGGGAGTCGAACCCACGACCTCACGGGTATGAACCGTACGCTCTAGCCAGCTGAGCTACACCGCCATGATGTGTGTTGCTTTACTCTTATTAGATTACGAGATGTAACGTTTCTTGTCAATATGCTATTTCAAAAAAATAAACAGTTGTTTCCTCATTTTCAAGGAAACAACTGTTCAGGACTGTGAATACAGGCTTAATTGCTTAATGCTGTCCGTTGTTCGAGCACGAGATCCGTAATATTGACAGCGTGATCGCCGATTCGTTCAAGGTTTGAAAGTAAGTCGACGAAGATCATCCCCGCTTGTCCAGAGCATTCTCCTGCGTTGACACGTAAGACATGATGCTTTCGGAATGAGCGTTCAAGAGCATCCAGCTTTCCTTCTAATTCAAGCACCTTGCGTGCACGTGTGACATCATCTTCTTCGACCGCACGGACGGCACATTCTACGATTTCTTGCGTCAAGACGTACATCTCTTCCAGCTCTTGTTTCGCAGCTGGTGTGAAATGGATCCGATTGACGATTTGGAAATCGATCAATTCGACGATATTCTCGACATGGTCACCGATGCGTTCGAAATCGTTGATTGCATGCATCAACAATGAGTGGTCATTCGATTCACGCTCTGATAAGTCATGTGCAGCTACTTTGACGAGATAGTTCGTCACTTCCGTATTCAAGTGGTTGATCGCATATTCAATTTGTTCAGATTCTGCGACATCTTTCTTATCATGCGAAAGTGTATAACGATGTGCTTTTGTGAGTGCATCTTTTGAGAATTCTCCCATCCGCAAGACTTCTAGCTTCGCTTGGCTTAAAGCAAGTGCAGAAGATTGATTCAAGATGTTCTGATCGAGATGGCGCGGCTTCGAATCGATCGTCGCATCCGTTCCTGGAACGATTTTTTGAACGAGCCATGCGATTTGCGCGATGAACCAGCACTGAATCAACGTATTGACGACATTGAATGTCCCGTGTGCAAAGGCAATTTGCATCTTCGGACCTAAATCGAGTGTACCTGTGATCCACGTGATGAAGCTTGAGAAAATCGGTAAGGCAATCAAGAACAGCAGCGTTCCGATGATGTTGAAGATGACGTGTGCGGCGGCTGTCCGTCTCGCTGCAATCGAGGCACCGAGTGCTGCAAGTACAGCCGTGATCGTCGTTCCGATGTTATCACCGAACAAGACCGGCAATGCTGCTTTGATATCGATCATGCCACCAGAGTATAACTCTTGTAAGATACCGATCGTCGCAGAAGACGATTGGACGAGAACCGTGAAAATCGTTCCGACGAAGACACCGAGTAACGGATTATCAGACATCGATACCGTCAATTCCCGGAACCAGACACTTGACTCAAGAGGCTCCATGCCATCTCCCATCAGCGTCAAACCATAGAAAAGCGCACCAAAACCAAAGACGATTTGACCGATATATTGAATCCGTTCCTTTTTAAAGAAGAAAATCAGGAAAGCTCCAAGAGCAATGGCGGGTAACGCCGCTTCCTTGACGTTAAAGCCAATGATGAACGCCGTAATCGTCGTTCCGATGTTCGCCCCCATGACGACACCGATTGCCTGTCTTAAATTCATCAGACCTGCACTGACGAGTCCGACGACGATGACGGTCGTTCCTGATGAGGATTGGATCAGGACGGTAACGACGATACCCGCTAGTATCCCAAGCAACGGATTCGTCGTATATTTATCTAAGATGTAACGTAACCGGTCTCCGGCTGTTTTTTGAAGACCATCTCCCATATACTTAATACCGAATAGGAAAATCCCGAGTCCACCGATGAAAGTGAAAATCATTTCCTGCAAATCATAGTTCATCTTGCCAGCTCCTTTATTTCATGTGGATTGAATTGTTTGTAAAGTTTGTCCTTTCACGACTCCCCTATTATGTAAAGGTCTGTTGAACTTGTAAATAGTTTTTCAGATATCCATTTGTTAAGGTTTTATTAAACTGTATCAATACAGATTATTCTTTATTTATCAATGATTAATCTCAAATTATTAAACTGTTATAAAACAAAGAAAAGAGTGATAATCGTGTCTTTTTTACGTCAATTCCTTAATTACTTACAAACTTCCCTAATTCCAAATCGGTCATTTCTTCGATTACGTCTCGCAGATGTTTCCATGTATTTCTGTGGATTGGCTTGGATTTCACTGTGGACGACGCTCATTGATTCCTTTTTTTTACAAAAAGATATTCCAATCGTGATTTGGTTCGTTCTTCACTTGATCTTCATCGCCATTGCCGTCTTACTGTATTTGCTCTTGATGGCCTATCTGACGAAAGGATTCGTTCGTCTGTTACTCCCCCGCCCCTGGGCATATCGGCAAACGTTCCCTTACACGGTTGCTACGAATTTATGGACCTTCCCTCTTGGCATGCTTCTTTATCAATTGGGTCATCATCAAATAGGAGTTTCTTTACTCATCATCGGACACTTGATTTACACGTTGGTCCCTTTATGGATCGCCCGTTCCTCAAAGCCACGCGCTTCACGTAAACCTCTATGAGCATCAAAATCAGGCGTCCGACGGATTGACGGACGCCTTTCTTTCATTAAACAATTGTAAATGTTCGATTTTCGTTCTTGTTTCTCGATTTTTAGGGAATAGTTCGATATGATAGAAAAGGTAAACATAAACAATATGGCGGTATGCCACAAAAGGAGATTTTCGATATGCCGAAAATGGTCCATCGCTCTAAGACTCGTCCCGTTCGTGTAGGGGACCTTGTCATTGGTGGAAATAATGAAGTCATCATCCAAAGTATGACGACAACTAAAACACACGACGTCGAAGCGACAGTCGCTGAAATCCTACGTCTTGAAGAAGCTGGTTGCCAAATCGTCCGCGTCGCTTGTCCTGAAGAACGTGATGCGCTCGCACTTGCAGAGATCAAAAGCCGGATCAACATTCCGCTTGTCGTAGACATTCACTTCAACTATAAACTCGCGCTCATGGCAATCGAAGCCGGCGTCGATAAAATCCGGATCAACCCGGGTAACATCGGTCGTCGCGAAAAAGTCGAAGCCGTCGTGACAGCAGCAAAAGCGAAAAACATCCCAATCCGGATCGGGGTAAACGCCGGTTCACTCGAGAAGCACATTCTCGAAAAATACGGCTACCCGACAGCCCGTGGTATGGTCGAGAGTGCGTTGCACCACATCAAGATCCTTGAAGATCTCGACTTCCACGATATCATCGTTTCACTTAAAGCTTCTGACGTACAGTTGGCACTTGAAGCATATCAACTCGCTTCTGAATCATTCGACTACCCACTTCACGTCGGAATCACGGAATCCGGACCACTTCGTTCTGGTTCATTAAAATCAGCAGCGGGTCTTGGCGCGATCTTGTCACGCGGAATCGGGAACACGGTTCGTGTATCTCTTTCAGCGGATCCGGTCGAAGAAGTCAAAGTTGCAAAAGAGGTCTTGAAATCATTCGGTCTTGCCGCGAACGCCGCGACATTGATTTCATGCCCAACATGCGGTCGGATTGAAATCGATTTGATGTCGATCGCCGCAGAAATCGAAGACTATATCGAAAACATCCAAGCGAACATTAAAGTTGCGGTTCTAGGTTGTGCGGTCAACGGTCCTGGGGAAGCACGTGAAGCTGATATCGGAATCGCCGGAGCCCGTAACGAAGGGTTGTTGTTCCGTCACGGAGAAATCATCCGTAAAGTACCGGAAGCGACAATGGTCGACGAATTGAAAAAAGAGATCGATGCGATCGTTCTTGAAAAGCAAGCTGAAAAAGAAGCTGAAAAAGCAAACCACGCATAAGTTTTAGACTCCTCCCCCGTGAGGAGTCTTTTTTCGTATCTCGATTTCGTCTATGTTATACTAAGTGAAGAAAATTCTTAGATCGTAGGTGGCTGCAAATGAAAATCGGAATTGACATCGATGGAACGATTACACATCCATCCTCTTGCTTCACATATATGAACAAACATCTCGGTACGTCGATTGACTTCAGTCAGGCGTCTGAATACGAACTGCATACGTATACGGATATGAATCAAATCGAATTTTGGGAGTACATGGTGAATTCCGGTCACGAGACGGGTATTTACCGTGAGTCGATCCCACAGGATCGCGTACGGCATCACTTATGGAACTTACGAAAACAGTTTGACTTACATTACGTGACAGCACGATCGGAACTCGTTCGCCCGGTCACTGAAGAGTGGATCAGACAACACGAGCTTCCGCTTGATTCCTTGATCATGACGGGATCACACGATAAAGTGCAGGTCGTTCGTGATTTATCCCTTGACCTCTTCATGGAAGATCGATTGGAAAATGCTGTGCAAATTGCTGAAGATACATTGATTCCTGTCATTTTATTCGATGCTCCGTATAATCGAAAAGCCGTACCGGCGAATGTCATTCGTGTTGCTTCCTGGAACGAAGCGGTTCAAGAGATTCATAAATTTGCACCCATTCGTTAATAAACAGCCGATTAGGCTGTTTTTTCCATTTCTCATGTCATTTTGTGCTGACGTCCTGTACACTATCTTTAGACTTTTAAAAAGGAAAGGGTTTCATGATGCTTGTAACAGTGAATATCTTTTTTTTAAATATTTGTATCATCTTTCTTATCTCTACATTTTCATTTTATTTACTTCGCAACCGGTTGCCGATTCAGGAAGACTCGATGCTTTCTACACGCATTTACTTCGGATTAGCGAACGGCGTTGCAGGTGTTTTACTTATGCATAATGCAATTGATCTAAACGGTGCATTGATTGACTTGCGGCTGTTACCGCTGGCGTTGTCCGCGTTATTCGGTGGAAATGTCAGTCTCATGGTAACGGGCTTAACGTTACTCGTCTATCGCTTTTTGATTGCGACTGGTGATACGCTGGACGTTTTACTGAATTCCATTATGACACTGGCTGGATTTCTAGTCTTTTCCTTGCTCTTTCGCCGTTTTATCAAGCGACAAGCCTATTTTTATACGGCAATCGTCACTACAGGCTCGCTGCTCGTGCTTTGGCGGTTAATCACAAGCTCTTCCCCTGCAAATGCATGGACGACGGTTTATATTCCATATTTCATTCTAACGATTGGCGGAGCCATCTTATTCTATCGATTATCCGCCCTTCTTCAGCAGCACTTCGTCCTCTACTCCTATCAATCTTATTTGGCTTCGACAGATCAATTGACTCGTCTCGCGAATCGACATGTCATTTTAGAAAAAGTCACAGAACTCGAGAAACACGATGCTACGTGGGGCGTTATTTTATTCGATCTGGACCATTTCAAATCTGTAAATGATTCGCACGGCCATGCAGTCGGTGACGCTGTACTCCGTCATTTTTCAATTCTCTTGAATGAGCATTGTCCCTCGCCGATCACGGTCGGACGATACGGAGGTGAGGAATTCATCGTCATCATTCCTGATACGCGTGTACATGATCCTGTTCAATTGGCAGACACCATCGTGCAGGTAGTTCCACAGGCACCTTTCGTCATGCAGGATCACGCGGTATCCATTACGGTTTCCGCCGGTATTGCCTATGCTTCGCACGACTCAGCAGACCTCGTATTCAAGCACGCTGATGCTGCACTTTATGAAGCGAAAGTCCATGGTCGAAATCAATATCGTTTATATCACTCATAGTTATCAAAGAAGCCGCTCCTGCTCCGAATGACGGACAGAAGCGGCTTCTTTCTAGCGTGTCGTGCTCTCGTTTGTTTTTTGAAGCAGGCACATGATTTCTTCAAGCGGGACCGGTTTTGCGAAAAAGTACCCTTGGAATAGATGAATTCCAATTTCCTTTGCAATCTGTACTTCCTCTCCGGTTTCGACCCCTTCAACGATACATTCGACGTGCATCGATTGACTCAATTGAAAAATCGATTCCAAAATAGATTGTCGTTTCTCAGATTTTCCGATTTGTTCAATGAACTGTTTCGGGATCTTTAATTGTCGTAACGGCAACAACCGCTCCAGGACATGGTACGATGCATGTCCTGTTCCGAAGTCATCTAACGAAACCGGGAAATCGAGCGTCTTAATCCGTTTAAGCGCTCGGTGAATCGATTGACTCTCGAAATCCAGTGACTGGCTTTCTGTGATTTCAATCTTTATCTGTTGGGGCTTTAATCCATACTTGAGTAATGTCCGTTCAATGAACGGCATGAAGCCCTCACTCGTCAACTGCCGCGGCGATACGTTGACCGATAACGTAAAATCGTCTGGTACGAGTCCCGTTAGCGTCTGCCTTGTTTTACAGCATTCCTCAAAGATCCATTCACCTAGTTGAATGATCAGATCACTTTTTTCGGCAATCGGAATGAAAACAGACGGTCGATCGGCCCCTCGTAAATTCGTTTTCCACCGGACCAGTGCCTCCAAGCCGATAAATTGTTCTGATTGCACATCGTATTGCAACTGATAAACGAGATGAAAGTCCGTCTTGATGTTGGCCTGAGCCAATGACCGCGCTGCATTCACACGTAATTCCTGATCTTCACGCCAGGATTGGTCGATACACATCAGTCGTTCATTTTGTTGGGCTGTCTCCTGTAAAGCCGTCAACAATTGCTGGACTCGCCGCTTTCGATTCGATGTGGCTCCTTCCCCGTTATCAATGACGATTGAAATATTGACAAAGATATGATGCCCTTCAATCTCATACGGAACAGAAATCGCCTGACTGAGTTCTTCCATCGCCTCTTTACATGCGACTTCATCCGGCTTCGCCATGACAATCAGCAACGTCTCCGCCTCGATCCGGGCAAACGCCTGATACGGGGGGAGCTGTTCCTTCAATCGATCGATACAGGCAAGTAAAACTTGAGATTGAATGTCCTCTCCGAAATACCGCGCCAGTTCATAATAATTTTGCAAATGAACCCCGACGAAAATCAAATGCTGATGGGAGTGCGCGAAGGTCAATTCATTCAATCCCTGACGGTTTAAGATTCCTGTTTCCTCGTCTCGGCGTGCCGTGTCATGCAATTGATTCGCTAAATCGTTCAGTCGATTTAAATTACGGATATGCAAATGATTGATTACGAGCGCAATCGATACACCAATTAAAATCATTCCGATCCGCCCGTAATGATCCGATGGGTCAATTTCGACCGTAACCGTCCGTGTGTTCCACATAACATATAAACTCGTTGCTACTGTGACGAATATCGCATACCACATCATGATGCGTTGATAGGATATGAGTGCAATCATCAAAAACAGGAAACTGCTAGCCCAGACGGTTACTGCCGCATATGGTAAAAAGCTGATTGATGTAATCGGAACGACCAACAGCATAAGCGATAGTAAATGGGTTTGGAGAACCGTTCCCATCTTTCGACGGCTGATATAAAATATAAAAAGTCCCATGATCAATAAAAATGTAATAATTGCCGTACGACTGAGATAAGCATTCTTGATCGTCTCTTCCGTCGTCGTCCAAATGATCAGCGCACCGACGATCATCATGAATAAGGCAAAGTTTCCAATCCACCACTGCTGTTTTCGAACGATTTCATCCATGATGTGTCCGCCTCCTTTCCTATATCTTTTTCAATCATTCATTCGACATCGCTTGATGATACTCCTATCGAAAGCGATGTGTCAATTATTTCCTTAAATGAAAAGTCTTCCCTCACCTGATTCGATTAGGAAGACTTTCACTCTACTGATTCATTTTAATTTTCCAAGCTCCTCTATGACATCACTCGCAAGTAAACTACTCGGATGAAGACGGTGTTCCACTTGTTTGGATGCATGCGCATACCAGGATGCCCCCATCGCAAGTGTTCGTTCCACATCATCTGTCGGATTTTGTGCTAGTAACCCGGTGAGAACTCCAAATAAAGTATCGCCGCTTCCGCCTTTTGCTAGTCCGCTGGATGCTCCCGCAACTACATATCCCCCGCCGTCCGGTCGGGCGATCACGATGACATGCGATTTCAATACGACTGTCACCCCATGAATCTGTGCATATTCTGTCGCTTGACCGAATAAATCCTCCTGTACAGCCGAGACGCTCTGATTCGTCATTCGCGCAAATTCACCGATATGTGGCGTGACGATGATAGGCGCCGAGCGCTCTGGATATGACTGTTTGACAAGTGCACCCGCATCCAACAAAAGCGGTCGGTCACTCTCGAGTAAGCGGTCGACCCACAGTTCGATTTCATCGTGCGCAAGACCCGGTCCGATACCCACTGCCGTTACGGATGGAAGCATCTCTTCAATCGCCGGAAGCGATGCATCAAGAAGCATTGCTTCCGGTGCTTGAACGATGATGCCATGCTTCGCAAGTGCAGTCGTTGCCACCTGTAACTTACCGACACCACTTCGCAAGGCTGCCCGCGTTGCTAACTGAATCGATCCCGGCATCTTATCACTACCGCCAATCAATAAGGCTGTGCCATACGTTCCTTTATGACCATACCGATCTCGCTTGAACAATGAATCGAGTTGTTCGTCAAAACGCCTCCATTCTCCAAAAGAAGGTAATCCGATATCAATGACTTCCGATTCGCCGTAAAAGGGAGCCGTTTGTATTAAAAACGTCGATCGCTTCACGGCATGTAATTGAAACGTCACATCGGAGTGGATGGCAATCCGTTCGAATCGTTTCGCATGATCCGTCGGAACACCACTCGGCATATCAACGGCATACACGCATGCACCTTGGCGTCGTTGATCCATCACCCAATCGCATTGCTCTTTGAAGGCGGAGCTTATACGTGTCGGATCGAATCCTGTTCCATATAAGGCGTCAACGATGACATCATATTGCCCGCATGGTTGCTCCGTCACGAGTCCGAAAGCTTCCGCATAGTGCACATGCACCCGGGATGTTTCTGAACGATTTTCGCCGAACGGCGCATGGACCGTGACATCGTAGTCGTCTCGCAGTAATTCGCGACCAATCACATACCCGTCCCCGCCATTGTTGCCTGTACCGCACAAGATCAATATACGCTCCGTTTTCGTGTGACGTCGTTTCAGCATATCTGCAATCTGACTCCCTGCCCGTTCCATTAAGACTTCTAGCGGCAGTCCTGATGTTCGTGCCCACTCGTCAATCTGTCTCGCTTCCTGAGTATCATAAATCATCTATTCATCACCTCTGTTCGACTATTCCCGTTTTGAAGCGGTCTAGTCCTAAAACAAAAAAAGAGCATGTCCGATCGGACATACTCTTTGTTCAAGACGTCATACGTCGACAACTTGCACAACGACCGTAAATTTCGAATTTATGATCCTCGACTTCAAACCCAGTTTCCTGAACCGGCGAAATCCATTCCATCGGACAGACATTCAATGTCTCTGTTTTCCCGCAAATCCGACAAATCAGGTGGTGATGATGATGACCCGAAGCACACGCTGCGCGATATTTCATCTCTCCGTCGAGTTCTGTCACCTCTAGCAGGTCGATGTCCGAAAAATCATTCAAGTTCCGATAAATCGTATCGTAGCTGAGTGAAGGATGGGACATTCGAAGGGCTTCCGCTACTTCCCGTGCACTGACATAGCGATTCACTTCAAACAGATAGGATAGTAGATCCAGCCGTTTCGGTGTCGCCTTGAAGCCGGAAGCCTTCATCCGTTCACGCGCTTGTTCGATGTTCGTCTTCATGTGTTTGCCCTCCCATCCAAAATCGTTCCAACAACATGACGATGATCAATTCAAGAACCGCCAGTAAGACAATCATTCCACCCGGTGCCAAATCAAATTGATACGCCAGAATGAGTCCAAGCACTGTTGCGATTTCGCCAAAGAGGATGGCATAAAAGATTGTCGCCTTAAAACTTTTGGCAATCCGAAGTGCTGCTGCGACCGGTAACGTAATCAAGCTGGAAACAAGCAGAATTCCGACGATCCGCATGCTGATCGCGATGACAAGTGCGACGACAATCATGAAGAGGACATGCACAAGACGAAGACGAATCCCCGACACACGTGCCTGTTCTTCATCAAATGATAAAAATAACAATTCCTTATAGAATGCAATGACGAAAATGACGACGACGATTGTCACAGCAAAAATCGTGTAGACATCCGTCAAGGCGACGGCTGAGACCGTTCCGAATAAGAAGGAGACGAGATCCATCGAAAAGCCGTTCGCAAGACTAATGAATGTCGCTCCAAGACCCATTCCTGTCGCCATGATGATCGGAATCGCCAATTCTTGAAAGTGCTTATACTTCGCCCGCAACCAGTCAATCGTCAGTGCCGCGATGACTGCTGTCACGATTCCTAAATACAACGGATTCAGGTCTGCCAGTTGTGCAATCATCCCAGAAATCAAGAGACTGAGCGCAATTCCGGCTAATGTGACGTGCGACAGCGCATCGGCGATCAAACTCATCCGCCGAACGACGACGAATGAACCGATCAATGGTGCCGTGAAGCCAATCAGGATGGCTGCAACTAACGCATATTGCAGAAACTTCAAGGTCATGAATGCCTCAATCATCAGACACCCTTCCCTTCATGTACAAGGACACGGCCGGGAACCGGATAAAGAGACCGGATCGTCTGTTCATCAAGCTCCCAGTACTCCTTGATGCCACAATTACAGCCTAACCGTCCATCCACGAGATGAATGACATCCGTGACGAGTTTACTGACGAAATGAATATCATGCGTGACAAGAACGAACGTCCGACGCTTATCACGGCGTAACTCTTCTAGAATTTCATAGAATTCCTTGACATACCGTTGGTCCACCCCGACCGTCGGTTCATCCAAAATCATGAGATCCGGATCATTCACGAGGGCGCGGGCAATGAAGACACGTTGTTGCTGCCCACCAGACAGATCACCGACCTTCGAGTCACGACGCTCCCACATGCCGACTGTCTCAAGCGCAGTGCGAACTTTTTCGCGATCCGTCCGCGTCAGGCGGTGAAACAGTCCTTTCTTCGCATACAAACCCATTTCAACGACTTCAGCAACCGTCACCGGGAATCCTGAATTAAAGGATGCTGCTTTTTGCGATACGTAGCTGATGCGCCACCATTCGTTGAATTGAGACTGCTGTTGTCCAAATAGACGAATCGTACCTTTTGGCTGCAACAAACCTAATATACATTTAATCAACGTCGATTTTCCCGATCCATTTTCACCGACGATGGCTAGGAATTGACCTTGCTGTACTTGAAACGTGACCTGATTCAAAACCCGTCGATCCGGATAGTCGTAACTCACCTGGTCAATCTCGATAATGGGTGTTTCCATCTATTCTCACTCCTTCCGTTATCGTAAAACGGAATAATTACGTCTTATTCAACTGTCTTATTATAGCGCCGGTGAATTAACGGTGCAACTCTAACAACTTCCTACCCTACGGTGAAAAAATCAGAGTACAATAAAGAAAGAAGCTAGCTGTTTTCAGCTGGAGCCTAGAGGGAAATCTTTATATGGAACGCATTGTAGAGAGGAGTCGGAGTCATTTGAAACAAGAACTTGCAGTCATCGATATCGGTTCCAACTCGATCCGTTATGTCATTTTCCACCCGATTGCTTCCGGACGGTATATCGAGAAGATTAATATTAAAGTCGTTGCCCGTCTGTCTGCTCACATCAATGAAGATGGGGCACTCGACGAGGAAGGAATCGCATTACTCGAAGAAACGTTACATCGCTTTTATGAGGTCGGGATCACGCATGAAGTCGAGGAGACGATTTGCGTCGCAACTGCTGCGATTCGCAATGCAACGAATCAAGAAGCAATCGTTGCTGCCGTCACCGAGCATACGCCATTTTCGATCCAAGTCCTGTCGGACGAACAAGAAGCCTATTACGGCTATTTCGCCATCATCAATTCGACTTTCCTCGAAGACGGGTTTTCCGTCGATATCGGCGGTGGCTCGATGGAGGTCACCTTGATTGAGAACCGGGAAATGGTCGCATATCACAGCTTTCCGTTCGGTGCGGTCACGCTTACCCGGCAGTTCGTCTCGGATGAGACACTAAGTTCCAGCGACAAGAAAAAGCTCGTGAAGTTTCTGCGCGAACAATTTGAAACGATTCCTTGGTTGACGGACAAAGAACTACCCTTGATCGGTGTCGGCGGATCTGCCCGAAACTTCGTCCGGATTCATCAAGCCAATCAGGATTATCCACTCCACAGCGTGCACCAGTATCAAATCAAGGCAAAAGAGCTTTCGAAGATGGTTGACGACTTAGAAGGAAAGTCTGCCAAACAATTAGCCAAAATCGAAGGGCTGTCAAAAGATCGAATTGATATCTTTCTTCCGGCGCTGATCGCCATCCAAGAACTCGCACAACATATCGAAGCAGAAGAATTCGTCATGAGCAACCTGGGTCTCCGGGAGGGTCTCGTCTACGAGTTTGATGTACAGGATGAAGCGTATCGCCGAATCGAAAACGTGCGTGAGCAAAGCCTTTATCAACTGGAGAGCGATTATAAGGTCAACCGAGATCGCGCAACCTATATCGGTACCCTCGCAAAGTCGATGTACCGTCAACTCGTTACGCTCGACGTGATTCCGGAACGGGCGTCGGATTTACGCTTACTGGATTCAGCAAGTCGTCTGTTTTACTGCGGACAATACATCAATCCGGATACCCGGTCCGATCAAACCTTCTATTTGCTGACAAATACTGAATTAAACGGGATGACGCACAAAGACCGTGTGGCGCTCGCGCTCGTCAGCTCGTACTCATCGGCCAAACGGATGCAACAGTTAGCCAAACCCTTCAAAGACTGGTTTACCGAAAAATCACTTGATCGGTTCGACTTACTCGGTGCCTTATTAAAATTAAGCCATTCCCTTGACATCACGGAGCGTAAAGCAGTCGATCATCTCGAACTGTTTTCGGAAAAAGACGAACTGCGCTTCGTCTTGGATACAGGTGATCACGACTACGGCTTTGAAGTCGAAAAAGCTGAAAAACAAAAAAAGCATCTTGAACGGATCATTGATTGTACAATCACTTTCGAAACGAAAGGAGACGATCTTTCATGAAGCTCGATATTCCCGAGCATTTCAATAATCGTGAGCTTAGTTGGTTACAGTTCAATGAACGCGTTTTAGATGAAGCGTTCGATACCCGCAATCCACTAATGGAACGTTTCAAATTTCTCGGTATTTTCAGCTCCAATTTAGATGAGTTTTACATGGTCCGTGTCGGCGGTTTAAAGGATGAAGTCCTAGCGGGCTTTAATAAGCCGGAAAACAAACAGCAGATGACACCCAAACAACAGTTGCGCGCCATCGCCTCAAAAACAAAAGAACTTGTCGATCGTCAATACGAAGCATTTCAAACAATCCATAAAACGTTGTCTGACGAGGGCATCACCTTTTTGAAATATGATGCGCTAGACGCCGAACAGACGACCTATGTGAAAACGTTCTTTCGGGAACAGGTCTTCCCTGTCCTGACACCCGTTGCCGTCGACGCTTATCGTCCATTTCCGATGTTATCTTCGAAGTCGTTGAACATCGCAACGGTACTTGAGGCGGAAGATGGAACAAAACGAAACTTAGCACTCGTTCAAGTACCGGCCGTCCTGCCACGATTCGTTGATTTACCTGTCCCTGATGAAGAGACGACCGCCATCATCTTACTTGAAGATGTCATCGTCGCCTTCATCAGCAGCCTATTCAAAGGTTATCGTGTACTATCTGCTATGCCTTTTCGCATCACCCGTAACGCGGATCTTCCGTTCCATGAAGAAGGCACTCATGATTTGTTGAAATTGATCGAAAAGGAATTAAAGAAACGGCGTTGGGGTGTCGCCATTCGTCTAGAAGTTCAAAAGACAGCCATCAATACGGAACTGCTCAATATGTTAAGGGATGTACTCGATCTGCAAGAACGTGATATTTTTGCTGTTGACGGTCCGCTTGACTTGACGTTCGCCTTTGCGTTCTATAGTCAAATCGGGATTGAGTATGATCATCTGATTTATCAGACGATCATGCCAGTTGACCCCCCTGCGCTTGATAGTTCTAAAAATCTGTTCAATCAGTTACTCGAACGCGATTACCTGTTGCACCATCCATACCATACGTTCGACCCGATCGTCCGCTTCATCGTTCAGGCTGCGAACGATCCAAACGTCCTGGCCATTAAACAAACGCTTTATCGCGTCTCAGGTGACTCGCCGATTATCAAAGCCTTGAAGACGGCAGCCGAAAATGGGAAACAGGTCACCGTTCTCGTCGAACTGAAAGCCCGGTTTGATGAAGCGAAAAACATCGAATGGGCAAAACAACTCGAAAAAGTAGGTGCTCACGTCATCTATGGCTATAGCGATTTGAAGACCCATTCAAAAATCACACTCGTCGTCCGGCTTCAGGAAGGAAAAATTCAACGTTTCGTTCATCTCGGTACTGGTAATTATAATGATTCAACCGCAAAGCTCTATACGGATGTCGGTTTGTTGACATCTCGTGAAGAAATTGCCGAAGATGCGACGAATTTTTTCAACTGGCTGTCCGGATACGGGGAACAACCCGAATGGAATGTCATTCAAACCTCTCCCAACGCGATGCTCGAAAAGTTCCTCTCTTTGATTGACGAAGAGATTCAGCACCATAAAAAACATGGAAACGGTCGAATCGTTGCAAAGATGAATAGCCTGACTGAAAAGGATATCATTTTAAAGCTGTACAAAGCCTCGCGTGCCGGTGTCCAAATCGAGCTGATCATCCGGGGGGTCTGTTGTTTACGTCCCGGTATCAAGGATGTTTCCGACAACATCCGAGTCGTTTCAATCGTCGATCGGTACCTTGAACACTCGCGCATCTTCTACTTCCATCACGGCGGACAGGAGTTGATGTATGGCTCGAGCGCGGATTGGATGACACGCAATATGCGAAAACGGATTGAAATTCTGTTCCCGATCATGGATGAAGAGCATAAAGATTATCTAAAAGACTGTCTCGCCTTGGCACTTGCTGATAACATTAAAGCACGTGAACAATCTGCTGACGGTTCGTATCACTACGTCAGCGACGGAAAACAGAGCTGTGAATCACAGTTGCTGATTCAAGACTATACGAGTGGGAAGTTGAAACAAAAACCTACGTTTTCCGCACCCCTTACGAACAAATGGCTTCCTATCGAAAAAAAGGAAGAAAAGATCATCTTTGATCAAAACGCTTCTTTGCAATGACCGTATGTCGCAAATGAAGGTGATTCATGAAGCTGTTTAACAGCAGAAAGGACGCAACCTATGATTCAGCAAATCTTATTATCTTTACTCGCAGGTGTAATCTGCGGAGTCGTCTTTACCGCACTTAAACTCCCTATTCCCGCGCCGCCCGTCTTTCCGGCGATCGTCGGCATCTTCGGCGTATTTCTCGGGATGAAAATCTTCCTTTTCCTCTCGGAGCGCTTCTTTTAATAAAAAAACGTTCGCCCGCACTGTGATATGCTCCCCAAAAAGTAGACAGTTGAAATAACAAAAACTGTCTACTTTTTGAAGGGAGCTTTTTCTATGGCT
>NZ_JBOZGJ010000040.1:0-584 GCF_050846835.1 Exiguobacterium sp. TDN 0502
TTGACACTCCCACGGCTAAAGCCGCAAGCCCACACCGTTGGTGAGGGTGGGATTCTCAAGTGCTTGGCGGACTCAATCCATTTCTGCTTCGTCCGAGCCTTGAGGTAGGGGTGTGCCATCACCCCTCCTGAGACAGACCGTATAGGTTCTCAGGCTGATGGACTGTTACCATCCATCACAGGTGCGTATCGGATGTTCATCGCACCGACGGCGTCCCGATGTCCTTTAAACCCACAGGCACACGTGTAGACCCTATCCCTCACCTTGTTCCTGACGGAACAGGACGGGCAGGTCTGACTCGTATAGGCGGGGTCCACATACTCGACCTTGATGCCCGACAAAGCGGCCTTGTATTCGATGAAGGACGCGAGACGATAGAACGACCAAGAGTGGAGGTTCTGGTTGTTTTTACGGCTTGTTCTTGCCGTCTGCCGGATCTTCGCCAAGAGTTCGAGGCGAATGACAGAGATTTTCTTTTGGTTTGCGAAATCGACGATGGCTCGGCTGACCTTGTGGTCCTTGTCCCGCATCCACCGCTGTTCCTTCTGATTGCGTCGTTTGATAGCCTTCGGCTTCTTCTTTTT
>NZ_JBOZGJ010000041.1:0-582 GCF_050846835.1 Exiguobacterium sp. TDN 0502
TTCTTTTTTCGCAAAAGGAGTGCAGAACTGTGTACGTTTCCGTCGCACAAGTCTGCACTCCTATTCTGCATTACACACCAGCATCGCAACGATAGAACTGTCCTTCGTTCAAGTAATACGTCGTTTCATTTTGTGAATAGAAATATCGATTTGCGCGTCCGATAAAAGCACCGATTTCGATATCCAGTCCGGTTTCTTCTAAAACTTCTCTTTTAAGACAGTCCTCGTGCGTTTCGTGTGCATCGATTCCGCCACCTGGAAGAAAATATTTTCCGTCATTTTTTTGAATGATAGCTATTTTGTCTAACTGATGATTGAACATTACAGCATAGACAGCCGGTCTTGTTATGTAGCGTTGATTATTTTCTTTCTGACCAAAGGAGATGACATCCATTCCTACATCCGTCCTTTCATATGATCTTTCATTTTGAATTATACCTTAAAAAGTAACTTACACGGAGGAGCTATTCATTCATGGGCATCACCGATACAAAAACCCCTCATTTTAGACTGACCTAGCAATATGAGACACATATAAAACACCTTGATTAGGCTGCCAGTACACCGTATTTTTTCGGTGTC
>NZ_JBOZGJ010000042.1:0-516 GCF_050846835.1 Exiguobacterium sp. TDN 0502
GTGTCATTAGCTCAGTTGGTAGAGCATCTGACTTTTAATCAGAGGGTCGCAGGTTCGAATCCTGCATGACACACCATTTTTATGCGGGTGTGGCGGAATTGGTAGACGCGCTAGATTTAGGATCTAGTGTCTTTGACGTGGGGGTTCAAGTCCCTTCACCCGTACCATTTATATGCGGAAGTAGTTCAGTGGTAGAATACGACCTTGCCAAGGTCGGGGTCGCGGGTTCGAATCCCGTCTTCCGCTCCATTTTATATCTAAATAGCATTATGCGGTCGTGGCGGAATCGGTAGACGCGCTAGGTTGAGGGCCTAGTGATGGCAACATCGTGGAGGTTCAAGTCCTCTCGACCGCACCATATGATGCACCCTTAGCTCAGCTGGATAGAGTACTTGACTACGAATCAAGGGGTCGGGAGTTCGAATCTCTCAGGGTGCACTTTTCGGGAAGTAGCTCAGCTTGGTAGAGCACTTGGTTTGGGACCAAGGGGTCGCAGGTTCGAATCCTGTCTTCCCG